>CAMDVN010000029.1 GCA_945877595.1 Cyanobium sp. NIES-981
CAGCACCGCCAGCCGGCGGCGCAGGTCGTGCAGCGCCCCAGGCAGTTGCGGCCAGCCCGGTTGCTGCAGGTCGTACCACTGCCGCCCACTGCCGGCCGGATGGGGGAGGGGGGCCTGCAGGGCCACCACGCTCACCTCGGGCCCCACGAGCAACTCGCCCAGCTCAAAGAGATCGCCCGCATCGGCGCCCCAGCCATGCAGCAGCACCAGCCGCTGCTCGGCCTGCGCCGGGCCGCCGATGCGGGCTTCGCCGAGTCCAGATCCATCCATGGCGGTTGCGGGGTTGTGATCGGGTTTCAAGACGATCCCACGGCTGGCGCAGGAACGTTGCTGCGTAGGTTGACAGGCTGAATCGGCGCTGTGCCATGGCCCCAACGGCCCTGTTGAGTGTGTCCAATAAGGAGGGGTTGGTGCCCCTCTCCAAGGGGCTGCTGGCGGCCGGCTATCGGTTGCTCTCGAGCGGCGGCACGGCGGCGGCCCTCGCGGCGGCAGGTTTGCCGGTCACCAAGGTGGCAGAACACACCGGCGCCCCCGAGATCCTGGGCGGCAGGGTCAAAACGCTGCACCCCCGCATCCACGGGGGGATCTTGGCCAAGCGGGCCGATCCTGGCCACCAGGCCGATCTGGTGGCCCAGGGCATCGATCCAATCGATGTGGTCGTGGTCAACCTCTACCCCTTTCGGGAGACCGTGGCCGATCCGGCGGTGAGCTGGGAGACGGCGATTGAAAACATCGACATCGGTGGCCCCGCCATGGTGCGGGCCGCCGCCAAGAACCATGCCGATGTGGCGGTGCTGACCAGCCCGGCGCAATACGGGGCATTTCTGGAGGCGCTGGCCGCCGGGGCCATCACCCAGGAGCTGCGCCGCCAGCTGGCCCTGGAGGCCTTCCAGCACACCTCGAGCTACGACACCGCGATCAGCGCCTGGCTGAGCGCGCGTCTGGCTGCTGAGGCTGGTGCCGCAGAGCCTCTGCGGCTGGACTTGCCGCTCCGGCAGACCCTGCGCTACGGCGAGAACCCTCACCAGAGCGCCACCTGGTTTGGCGGTCCGGAGGCCGGCTGGGGGGCGGCCCAGCAGCTGCAGGGCAAGGAGCTCAGCTACAACAACTTGATCGATCTCGATGCGGCTCTCGCCACTGTGCGGGAGTTTGGCTACGGCGAGCCGAGTCACAGTGCACCCCACGGTGTAGCCGGTGCAGCTCACTGTGCAGCCGTGGTGGTGAAGCACACCAACCCCTGCGGCGTGGCCACCGGCGGCACCATGGCCGAGGCTCTGGCTCGAGCCCTGGACGCCGATCGCACCTCCGCCTTTGGCGGCATCGTGGCGCTCAATGCCCCGGTGGATCAGGCCACGGCCGAGCAGCTCACCAGCTTGTTTCTCGAATGCGTGGTGGCCCCGGGCTTCACGGAGGAGGCGCGGCAGCACCTGGCCGCCAAGGCCAACTTGCGCTTGCTTGCGCTCGATGCCGCCGCCATCGCCCGTGCCTCCGACCAGCAGGTGCGCAGCATCCTGGGCGGGGTGCTGGTGCAGAGCTTTGACCACCAACCCGTCGATGAGAGCGGCTGGCAGGTGGTCAGTGCGCGCCAGCCCACCGACCACGAGCGCAACGATCTGAGCTTTGCCTGGCGGCTGGTGCGGCATGTGCGCTCCAACGCCATCACCGTGGCCAAAAACGGCCAGAGCCTGGGCATTGGTGCCGGCCAGATGAACCGGGTTGGCTCGGCGCGTCTGGCTCTGGAGGCCGCCGCTGAGCGGGGCCGCGGGGCGGTGCTGGCCAGCGATGGCTTTTTCCCCTTTGACGACACCGTGCGCCTGGCGGCCAGCTTTGGGATCACGGCCGTGATCCAACCCGGCGGCAGCGTGCGCGATCCCGATTCGATCGCCGCCTGCAACGAGCTGGGCCTGGCCATGGTGGTGACCGGCCGCCGCCACTTCCTGCACTGATGGGCGCAGCGGGTGGGGGTTAAGTTGCCAGGATCGACCGCACATGCAGAGCACCGTTGCCATGCCTGAGGCCCTTCCCTATTACCTCAACTTTCTGCACCCCCTGATGATGTGGGGGCTGCTGGCCCTCTCGGGCTACGGGCTGTGGCTTGGCATTAAGGCGAAAAAAATCCGCACCGGCACCCCTGAAGAGCGCAAAAAGCTGATCAGTGGCCAATTCGGCAAGCGCCACTATCAGATCGGCAGCCTGTTGCTGGCCTTCATGGTGCTGGGCACCTTTGGCGGCATGGCGGTGACCTACCTCAACAACGGCAAGTTGTTTGTGGGCCCCCACCTGCTCGTGGGCATTGGCATGGCCAGCTTGGTGGCCGTGGCTGCAGCCCTCACGCCGCTGATGCAGCAGGGCCATGTGATCGCCCGCAAGGTGCACGTGGGGCTCAACATGACCCTGATGAGTCTCTTCCTGTGGCAGGCCGTGAGCGGCATGCAGATCGTGGCCAAGATCTGGGAGAACCGACCGGCTTAGCCGGAGCCTGCCCGGCTAAGCCGGAGAGCCGACTGGCCTCTTAGCTAGCCGGCCTAGAGCTCAGAACTGGGCCCGCTGACGGGGCGGGCAGCCGAGATTGTGGCTGGCATGGAAGTCTTCCTGGACTTTCCAGGTCAGCCGCCTGGAAATCTGGCGCACGATCTGTTTGAGCAGGTGATCGCCGCTGCTTTGCACCAGCCCGTCGGGCAGCAGGGTGATCACCCCGGGCAGGGTGATCCACACGCTCAAATCGAGCTCCCAGCGCACCAGGGTGAGTGGATTCTGCTCAGGATCGTCTTCTCTGTTGATTGGGCTGTTGATTGGGCTGTTGAGTGGGCTGCTGGAGGCGGGGCCGTGGTCCAGTTGCAGTGACGCGATGAACTCCACGTCATAGAGCTCATGCAGTGGGGTCCCCCCGGGGACGGCTGGCACGGGCACGGTCGTGATTCGGTAGATGCCTTCGGCCTGGGGTAGTAGCTCCAGGCCGATCGTGGGCTCCACCTCGAAGCCGAAGTTGCCGAAGCGCCCCAGGGTGAGCACATAGCCATTGGCATGGCTGCCGAGTTGCTCCACCCGCATCGGCGCCGCACAGCGGCGAAACCAGCCCTCGTGGCGGTCCAGGTAGCCGGCCACCATCGCTGCCGGCGCCCGCATTTCCATCAGGTCGGCGAAGGTGCTGGCATAGCAACGCACCTTCGGGTCAGTGCTGTGGCGCAGCAATGGAACCCCCGCAGAGCTCCCCGCAGAGCAGTCAGGACCATCAGCGGCCGTGGGAGCGGAGCGCTCAGCAGCCGAGGCGGGCAAGCTTTGGGTCGACAGAACTGTCAACGGCGTCGAGCTCCCGATTGCGGTGGAGCGGCCAGAGTATGAACCAAATGTAAAGCCCTCAGTTGGTGCTCAGAGCGATCAGTCGTTGAATCACGTCTTCCACGACCCGATCGGGGGTGGAGGCACCCGAGGTGATCCCCACCCGAATGGGCCCCTCGGGCAGGAAGCCCTCGACGCTCTCGAGCTCACTGCCCAGGGGTTTGTGGTTGATGCGGTTGCCGGGACCGATGCACTCGGGGGTGTCGATGTGGAAGGAGAGGATGCCGCGGCTCACGGCGATCTCCTGCAAGTGGGTGGTGTTGGAGGAGTTGTAGCCGCCGATCACGACCATCAGATCGAGGGGTTCGTCGACCAGGGCGAAGATTGCATCCTGCCGCTCCTGGGTGGCGTCGCAGATGGTGTTGAAGGCCAGGAAGTGTTCGTTGAGCTCGGTGGGCCCGAAGCGCTGCAACATGGTGCGCTCGAACATCCGGCCGATCTCCTCGGTTTCGCTCTTGAGCATGGTGGTTTGGTTGGCCACGCCAACCCTGTCGAGATCGCGATCAGGGTCAAAGCCGGGGGAGCAGGCGGCCGCAAAGCGGGCCATGAACGCCTCGCGCTGCTGGTCGCTGGGGCTGCCACCAGCCGCGCTCGCCAAGATGTAATCGGAGACCATCTGGGCCTCGTTGAGGTCGAGCACCACCAGGTAAGTGCCGGCGAAGGAGCTGGTGGCCAGCGTCTCCTCGTGCTTCACCTTGCCGTGAATGATTGAGGTGAAGGCGTGCTTCTTGTGCTTTTCGACGGTGTTCCAGACCTTGGACACCCAGGGGCAGGTGGTGTCAACGATGTGACAGCCCCGCTCGTTGAGCAGCTGCATCTCCTGCACGGTGGCGCCGAAGGCCGGCAGGATCACCACGTCGCCGCTGGCCACTTCGGAGAAGTCTTTGACGCCCTCCTCGACGGGAATGAACTGCACGTTCATTTCGCGCAGATGGGCATTCACCGAGGGGTTGTGGATGATTTCGTTGGTGATCCAGAGCCGCTCGCTGGGGTAGTGCCGGCGGGTCTCGTAGGCCATCGCCACGGCCCGTTCCACGCCCCAGCAGAAGCCAAAGGCCTCCGCCAGCCGCACCGTGAGGCGCCCCTCGACCAGCAGATGGCCATGGCTGCGCAGCTGGGCGATCAGATCGCTCTGGTAGGCCTGCTCGAGGCTGCCCGCCACCTCGTCACCCAGGCCAAAGCCGCGGCGGTTGTAGCGCTCCGAGTGGTGCAGGGAGCGCTTGAAGGCACGGGTATCCACGACGCGGCCGCTTCAAGGTGTGGAAACTCTATGGGCCATGGTTAAGCCATGGCTGTTTCCCCGTTGGTTTCGCGGTTTGTTTCGAGGCCCTCGTCCCGGCTTTCGACCTGGGCCAGACCCAGCCACTCCACCTGGGTCTCGCTGAAGCCGAAACGGCAGGGCAGCACCTCGACGCCGGCCTCAAGCGCGGTGCGAAACAGCTCGCCATAGCGGGGATCGGCTGAATCCCCCGGTGCAAAACGGCTCACATCGCAGCGGCTGAGGCAGGGCAGCAGCACGGCGCGGGCGTCGGGCAGCAGAGCGGTGAGTTCGACCAGGTGCTTTTGTCCGCGTTCAGTGACCGTGTCGGGGAAGAGGGCCAGTTCGCCGCGGGTCCAGGTGGTGTTTTTTACCTCCAGGTAGATGGGCCTTGGGTCGGGGGCTCCCGCAGCGGGCGTGAGCAGCAGGTCGATGCGGCTGCGGCGGCCTGCGCCGTAGGGAACCTCGGCCCGGATGGCGCCGATCGGTCCAAGCCAGGGCTCCAGGCAGCCCGCTTCGATCGTGGCCCGCACCAGCCGGTTGGGCAGGGCGGTGTTGATCCCCACCCAGATCGGCTTGCCGTGGGCCCCATCGGTCTGGGCCTGCTCCCAGGTCCAGGCCAGCTTGCGGGTGGGCGAGGGGGCGTGGCGCAGGCGCACCCGCCCGCCTGGGTGCAGCACCCCGGTCATCGGGCCGGTGTTGGGACAGTGGGCCGTGACCACCTGGCCGTCATCGAGCTCCACATCGGCCAGAAAGCGCTTGTAGCGCTTCAGCAGGGTGCCCTCAACCAGGGGGCCCAGCTCCAGCACGGGTTTGGCGGGCCCTGGGGCGACTGCGCGGCTGGGGATCGGCGTCTCAGTGGGCAGCACGAGGGCGGCGGCAGGGGCGGCCGCCATACTGCCGCTCAGCTTGGGGCCCCCTGGGCCGCTGTGATGGCCCAGTCGCTCAAACGGATCGCCCTGGTGGTGGCGGCGGCCACCGCCCTGAGCAAGGTGGCCGGACTGGTGCGCCAGCAGGCGATCGCCGCGGCCTTCGGGGTGGGCGCTGCCTATGACGCCTACAACTACGCCTATGTGCTGCCGGGCTTTCTGTTGATCCTGCTGGGCGGGATCAACGGTCCCTTCCACAGCGCCATGGTGAGCGCCCTGGCCCGCCGCCCGCGCGAGGAGGGTGCCCATGTGCTCGCCGCCGTCAACACCCTGGTGGGGGCCGGCCTGATCGGCGTGACCCTGCTGCTCCTGGTGGCCGCCGATCCGCTGATCACCCTGGTGGGGCCGGCATTGGGGCCCGAGCGCCACGCCCTGGCGGTGGTTGAACTGCGCTGGATGGCGCCGATGGCCCTGCTGGCCGGGCTGATCGGCCTGGGCTTCGGCGCCCTCAATGCGGCCGATGTCTTCTGGCTGCCCTCGGTGAGCCCGCTGCTCTCCAGCCTGGCGGTGATCGGCGGCCTGGGGGTGCTGTGGTGGCAGGTGGGGGCGGCGATCACCGCCCCCTCGATGGTCTTGATCGGGGGCGTGGTGCTGGCGGGCACCACCACCCTGGGGGCCCTGCTGCAGTGGCTGATCCAGCTGCCGGCCCTGGCCAAGCAGGGTTTGCACCAGTTCAAGCTGGTCTGGGACTGGCACCACCCGGGGGTCAAGGAGGTGCTCCAGGTGATGGGGCCGGCCACCTTCTCCTCGGGGATGCTGCAGATCAATGTCTTTGTCGATCTCTTTTTTGCCAGCGGCATCGTGGGAGCGGCTGCCGGCCTCGGTTACGCCAATCTGCTGGTGCAAACCCCCCTGGGGCTGATCTCCAACGCCCTGCTGGTGCCGCTGCTGCCCACCTTTGCGCGGCTCACGGCCCCAGGCGATCGTCCCCAGCTGGTGGGGCGCATCCGCCAGGGGCTGATGCTCTCCAATGCCTCGATGCTGCCGCTGGGGGCCCTGATGGTGGCCCTGGCGACCCCCATCGTCGACCTGGTCTACGAGCGCGGCGCCTTTGATGCCGCCGCCGGTGATCTGGTCGACAACCTGCTGATCGCCTACGGCCTTGGCATGGCGGCCTATCTGGCCCGTGACGTGCTGGTGCGGGTCTTCTATGCCATGGGCGATGGCAACACCCCGTTTCGCCTCTCCCTGGCCGGGATCGGTCTCAACGCGATCGCCGATTGGGTGCTTGTGGGCGGGCCCACCCCCTGGGGCCTGCAGCTGCCCGGCTGCAACTTTGGTGCGGCTGGTCTGGTGCTCGCCACGGTGGCCGTGAACCTGGTCACCTGCCTCGCCCTGCTGCTGGTGCTGCACCGCCGCCTGGGCGGCCTGCCGCTGGGGGTTTGGGGCGGTGACACCCTGCGGCTGCTTGGGGCGGCTGTGCTGGGTGGTGCCGTGGCCTGGGCCCTGGCCGAGCTGGTGCAGTGGCCCCACGATTGGCTCAGCCTGGTCCTGCGGCCTGGTCTCAGCGGGCTGCTCGGCCTGGCGGTCTATGGCCTGGTCGCCAGTGCAGCCGGCGTGCCTGAAGCCCGCCAGATGTTGGCTGGCCTGGGGCGGCGGCTCCCGGGGGGTGGCTGAGGGGGGTGGTTGGTTGTCAGGAGGGGTGGTTGAGGGGCGCGCTGAGCCGGCGTGAATCAGCCGTCGCTGAGCCGCACTTCGCGCTCACCCCGCACATGCACCGGGATCTCCATGTGCGAGCGCCCGAGCATCTGTGGCCCCTCCACCGAAAAGATCCGCGCCTCGATGCCGAATTCCTTAAAGGCGGTCTCGAGTTCCTGAAGCAAGGCTTTCTCGACCTGGGCTTCGGCGTCGACCACCTTGCCGATCAGGCGGCTGCCTAGTCGCCCGATCCGCTGCTGGACCACCTCCCGGGCATTGGTGACTTCGATGACCAGCACGGCCCATGCGCTCAGTGGGGTTAACCCTATCCGGGGCGGCCCCGCCGGCTTGCTCGGTTCAGCGGCTGAGATCGTTCAAGACATCCTCGAGGTCGCGCAGCTGACCTGCAGGCACCAAGCGCGCCAGGGGCAGGCGGGTGGAACCGCCTCCGATCGGCACTTGCACGGCCTCCAGGGCCTGCCGGGCGCACACGGCCGCCCCCTGGTCGAGGCGGGCGGCACATTCGATCGCCAGGGGCTCGGCCAGGCCCGCATCACCCAGGTAGAGGTGCCAGCCCCCCACCTGCAGGTAGAGCCGATCGGCCAGGGCGGCTGTGAGCTCGTTGAGTTGGCCGGCGCTGAGGCTCATGGTTGTGGGGGCTCCTGGGAAGCGGCTGGCGCGGGCGGACGCATCGCGATCACCACGCCACCATGGAGCAGCAGCAGACTGAGCCAGACCAGGCTCAACCAGCCCAGGTGCTGCCAGGGGTGGCGCAGCTCCTGCACCACCCAAAGGCCGCTGTTGATGGCGGCATAGAGGGCACCATGCAGGGTCAGGTTGACGATCCGATCGAAATGCAGGTAGGTGGGGTCTTCGGGGTTGGCGGGGCCGTACCAGCGAATGGGCATGGGGCGGTTTGGTGAAGGGGTGTGGAGGAGCAGTGGATTGACGGATGGGCCCATCGTGCGGTGAAAATGGACCCATGCGCTTGTAGCTCAGCGGATTAGAGCATCTGACTACGGATCAGAGGGTCGGGAGTTCGAATCTCTCCAGGCGCGCTTCACCACCAAACCGCCCTCCGGGGCGGTTTTTTGTTGGCATCCCTGCTCTGTTGCCAACCCAATCCTGCATGGCGCGGCGCGCTGTGGTGCGGCCATCCTGTGGCGCAGCAGGTCGTTTTGCTTACGATCTCGATGACGACCTCTCAAAGCCCCCTCCCTGCCATGGCTGCCAGCAGCGACGCCCCCATCAACCAGTCGCTGGCCAGCGCTGATCCCGCCATCGCCGCCCTGATCGGCCTTGAGCAGCAGCGGCAGGAGACCCATCTCGAGCTGATCGCCAGCGAAAATTTCACCTCAAGGGCCGTGATGGAGGCCCAGGGCTCGGTGCTTACCAACAAATACGCCGAGGGCTTGCCCTCCAAGCGCTATTACGGCGGCTGTGAGCATGTGGACGCCGTTGAGGCCCTGGCGATCGAGCGGGCCAAAGAGCTGTTTGGGGCCGCCTGGGCCAACGTGCAGCCCCACAGCGGCGCCCAGGCCAACTTCGCGGTGTTTTTAGCCCTGTTGAAGCCCGGTGACACGATCCTGGGCATGGATCTGAGCCATGGCGGCCACCTCACCCATGGCTCGCCGGTCAATGTGAGCGGCAAGTGGTTCAAGGCCGTCCATTACGGCGTTGATCCCGAGACCCAGCAGCTCAACATGGCCACGATCCGCGAGCTGGCTCTCGAGCACAAGCCGAAGCTGATCGTGTGCGGCTACTCGGCGTACCCCCGCACGATCGATTTTGCAGCCTTCAGGGCGATTGCCGATGAGGTGGGCGCCTACCTGCTCGCCGACATGGCCCACATCGCTGGTTTGGTGGCCGCCGGTGTGCACCCCAATCCAGTTCCCTACTGCGATGTGGTCACCACCACCACCCACAAGACCCTGCGCGGCCCCCGCGGCGGCCTGATCCTCTGCCGCGATGCCGAATTCGGCAAGCAGTTTGACAAGGCGGTCTTCCCCGGCAGCCAGGGTGGCCCGCTGGAGCACGTGATCGCCGCCAAGGCGGTGGCCTTTGGAGAGGCCTTGCAGCCTGGCTTCAAGGCCTACTCGCAGCAGGTGGTGGCCAACGCCCAAGCCCTGGCCACCCGCATCCAGGCGCGGGGCATCGCCGTGGTGAGCGGTGGCACCGACAACCACATCGTGCTGCTCGATCTGCGCAGCATCGGCCTCACCGGCAAGGTGGCCGACCTGCTGGTGAGCGATGTGCACATCACCGCAAACAAGAACACCGTGCCGTTTGACCCGGAGTCGCCCTTTGTGACCAGTGGCCTCCGCCTTGGCACCGCCGCCCTCACCACGCGGGGCTTTGACACGGCGGCCTTTGAGGAGGTGGCCGATGTGATCGCCGACCGGCTGCTCCATCCCGAAGACGGCGCGATTGAGGAGCGCTGCCGGCAGCGGGTGGCCGCGTTGTGTGAGCGATTCCCGCTCTACAGCGAGCAGCGTCAGCTGCAGCACGCCTGAACCGCGCAGATGTCCGTAACCTGGTCGCCAAAGGCTTTTCGAGCCTGATCGCGGCCCGCTGCTGTGACCCTCGCCTACAGCCCCAACGCGGCGGCTCTCTTGACCCTCACGGCTGCCGCCCTGCTCACGGCGGTGATCGTGCCGCTCGTGCGGCGTTTGGGTCTGCGCTTTGGCCTGATTGACGCCCCCGACCCGCGCAAGCAACACACCACCCCGATGGTGCGTCTGGGCGGCATCGGCATTGTGTTCGGCTTCAGCTTGGCCCTTTTGCTCACCTGGCGTTTTGGTGGCTTTGCCGAGCTGCCGGCACCCAAGGATCAACTGATCTGGACCACCCTGGCTGGGGCGCTCTGCTTTTTTGTGATCGGCCTGGCCGACGACCTCTTTGCCCTGCCGCCGCTGCCGCGGTTGGCGGGCCAGCTGGTGGTGGCGATGGCGGTGTGGAGTCAGGGGGTTCAGATCGGCACGATCGAGCTGCCATTTGCCCTGCTGGGTCAGTCGTCGCCTTCTCTGGCGCTGCCCCCCTGGCTCAGCCTGCTCGCCACCTTGATCTGGCTGGTGGGCATCACCAACGCGATCAACTGGCTTGATGGCCTTGATGGCCTTGCCGCCGGGGTGAGTGGCATCGCCGCGGTGGGTCTGCTGTCGGTGAGCTTCAGCCTCGATCAGCCGGCGGCCGGCCTGCTGGCGGCGGCGCTGGCCGGCAGCTGTCTCGGCTTTCTGCGCCACAACTTCAACCCCGCCCGCATCTTCATGGGCGACGGCGGCTCCTACTTCCTTGGCTTTGCCCTGGCTGCGATCAGCATCGTGGGCCCAGCCAAGGGGCTCACCAGCGTCAGCCTGTTGCTGCCCTTGGTGATTCTTTCGCTCCCGCTGGCCGACATGTCGGCCGTGATCCTGGGGCGGCTGAGCCAGGGCCGTTCGCCGTTTTATCCGGATCGTCGCCACCTCCACCACCGCCTGTTGCGCAGTGGGCTCAGCCACCGGCGCACCGTGCTGTTGATCTACGCCTTTACCCAGTGGTTGGCGTCCCTGGCCCTGGTGCTGGTGAACGCCGAACTGCGTTTCCTTTGGCTGGCGCTGGCCACGGCCATCCTGATCGGGGTGGTCGTGAGCAGCCGCCGCCGCCTGCAATGCGATGACCAAACCTGAGCCCACCGCCGAGATTCTGTGCATTGGCACCGAGCTGCTGCTCGGCTCCATTACCAATGGCAATGCCCGCTGGATCGCCGAGCAGCTCGCCGCCCTTGGGGTGGCCCATCTGCGGCAGGAGGTGGTCGGCGACAACCAGGCCCGGGTGATGGCCGCGGTGCGTGCCGCCGCCGGCCGCTGCCGGGTGCTGATCACCACCGGTGGGCTCGGACCCACCCCAGACGACCTCACAACCGAGGCCATCGCTGCGGCCTTTGACACGCCGTTGGTGGAGCATCCCGAGGTGTGGGCTGATATCGAGGCCAAGCTGGCCCAGCGGGGCCGTGTGGCCACCCCAAGCCTGCGCAAACAGGCCCTGCTGCCCGAGGGCGCCGCGGTGCTCCCCAACCCCACTGGCAGTGCTCCGGGCCTGATCTGGACGCCCCCCAGCGCTGAGGGCTTTCGGGAGGGCTTCACGATCCTTACCTTTCCCGGGGTGCCGAGCGAGATGCAGGCGATGTGGCTGGCCACGGCCGCTCCCTGGTTGGCGCAGTCGGGCCTGGCCGCTGGGGTGTTGGCGAGCCGCATGCTGCGGTTTTGGGGTGTGCCCGAGTCAACCCTGGCTGAGCAGATGGCCGATCTGCTCGAGGGCACCAACCCCACCGTGGCTCCCTATGCCGGTGCAGGGGCGGTCAAGCTGCGGATCACGGCCCGGGGAGCCGACCAGGTGTCGGCTTTGGCCCTGCTGGCCCCCGTGGAGGCCGAGATCCGCGCCCGCACCGGTCAGTTGTGCTACGGCGCCGATGCTGATTCGCTGGCCTCGGTGGTGCTTGAGCAGTTGCGCGCCAGGGGCGAAACCCTGGCGGTGGCCGAGAGCTGCACCGGTGGGGGCATCGGCGCAGCCCTGGCGGCGGTGCCTGGGGCCTCTGAGGTGTTTGTGGGTGGGGTGATCGCCTACGCCAACCGGGTCAAGCAGGGCCTGCTGGGGGTGCCGGCCGAGCTTTTGGAGGCCCATGGCGCCGTGAGTGATCCGGTGGCCCAGGCGATGGCGGAGGGGGCCCGGCGCCTCACGGGTGCCACCTGGGCCATCGCCGTGAGCGGTGTCGCCGGCCCGGGGGGGGGCACGCCTGAGAAGCCCGTGGGCCTGGTGCACATCGCCATCGCCGGCCCGACGGGGGTGGCCAGCGAGGCGGTGCGCTTCGGGGCCAGCCGCGGCCGGGCCTGGATTCAGACCCTCACGGCCGGGGAGGCCCTCAACCGGCTGCGGTTGAACCTGGAGCCGGGTTCACCCGAGCCCTCGGAGTGAGCTGGTCATCAGGTGCGCTGATCATCAGTGGAGGCTGTGGCGGTCGTCGCGCAGCACGATCGGCATCAGGCCCGGTGCCACCTCAACACTGCTGTAGTGGCCAACGCCGTCAAAACTGTTGAGGTAGTAGCCGTCCTCAACGGCCAGCAAAAGTGTGACGGTGCCAGCCGGGAGGTTCAGACGGAAGTCACCGTGTTGATCGGTGGTGGTCTGGGCCAAAATTGGTGCCCGTAACGCTTGAGCAGGGAGTAGGGGGGTTGTGCCTGGTACTCGGCCGCCTACGGCCACCAGCCGCAAACCGCCCACGGATGGCGAGGCCGGTGCCGGTTGATCGAGGCGCGGAAACTGGTTGCCGCGCTGTTGAACAACCTTGCCGATCACTGGAATCGCCTTGGCGGGCACCATGCTGGTCATCAGGGCGATGGTGAGCAGCCAGCCCGTCAGCTGTGCCACAGCAGCCAAGGCCATGCCAAGGGATTGGCATCCACTTCAGCCAGGCCTGTGAGCCTGTCTGCGGTCACAGAGCTCTGACGGAAGCGGCCCCCGTCATCGCCCAATCCAAGGCCCAGCCCCAGCCTCTCGGCGTTGGTTTCACTCGCCATGGCGAATGGATCGTTGGCGAATGGAGCGTCGTCATGGGTTGCGGCGCTCAAGCTGCTGCTGGCCATGGCGCGGCTGGTGATGGCGCTGCTGGCGGGCGACACAGAAGACTCTGGGCTGGAACCTTGCATCGGCAGGGTTTGTGGGACCGGATTGCTGCGGTTGGCGGTGTCGCCGCTGTCGTCGCTGTTGTCCAAGTTGATGGGATGGGCTTTGGCATGGCCGGCTAGCTGCAGCGCATTGCTCGTACCACTGCTTGTGGTGGTGGTTGGGCCAAAGGCGGCGGCCCCACCGCCATGACTGGCCGAAGTCGCTACCAGTGTTTCAACTTGAGCGGCGCTCAAGCTTGGGGCATAGCTGCGAATCAGGGCGACAGCACCGGCCACATGGGGGGTGGCCATCGATGTTCCGCTCAGATAGCCGTATTGATTGCCGGGCAGGGTCGAATAGATACTGACCCCGGCTGCTGTGACGTAATCCTTGGTGGTGAGCCCCGACCGGTTAGAGAATCCAGCGAGGGCTCCACTGGAATCGACGGCACCCACCGCGATGCCAACTTCATTGGCATAGGCGCCTGGATAGCCGGGGTTGGCGGATCCATCGTTGCCGGCGGCCATCACCACCACGGAGCCGCGACTGGTGGCATAGCGGATGGCATCGAGCAAGAGGGAGCTGGCCGAGGAGCCACCGAGGCTCAAGTTGATCACCTGGGCCCCGTTGTTGGCGGCGTAGCGGATGCCATTGGCCACACCCACGTTGCTACCACTGCCTTGGGCATCAAGCACCCGAACCGGCATGATTCTGGCGTTGAAAGCGACACCTGTTTGACCGATCCCGTTGTTTTCGGCCGCAATGCTGCCGGCAACATGGGTGCCGTGGATGTTTTCATCCATCGGGTTGTTGTCATTGCCGATGAAATCCCAGCCCCGGATGTCGTCGATGAATCCGTTGCTGTCGTCATCAATCCCGTTACCAGCTATTTCCCCACTGTTGCTCCAAATATTGGCATCAAGATCGACATGGTTGTAGTCCACACCCGTGTCGACCACGGCCACCGTCACGCCCTGGCCGGTGATGCCTGCCGCCCAGACCTCAGGAGCCCCAATGCGGTCCAGCCCCCAGAAGACACCATTCAAATTGGTCTGGGCCGTTAAACTTCGACCCAGAAGGGTTTCGATAGCTCGTTGGGCGCTGGCCTCGCCGTAGCCATCCAAGCTCGAATAGTTACTGGGAGTGGAGCCGGTGTCAATGGCGGCAGACAGCACATAGCTCCCTGTGAGGGCATCTGCATTGGCGCCTGCGTCAAGATAATAAAGTCCTGAAGCGGTGGCGGAGAAGCGAATCAGTGAATTGCGTGTGGATGAGCTGCTGTCATCGTTGGAGCTGAGCAGTGTGCCAGCACTGTTGCGCAGGTTGAGGAAAGGATTGGAGAGGGAGCCGGCATCAAGCCGGAATGCATAGTTTTGACCGGCCGTCAGGCTGATGCGGAACCAGTCATGGTCTCGGATTGTTTCCAGATTTCCGGTGATGGAGCTTCCGGCCGTGAGGGCGCCCGTGGTGCTTGTGGAAGCGGCAAAGTCGTCAACGCTTCGGAAGGCTGAAACGGTATAGGTACCAAGCCCTTTGTTGGCATAGGCACCGGCATCCAGGAAATGGACGCCGCTGGTTTTTGCCCTATAAGTGATCAGCGAATTGAGGTTTCCGCCTCCGTCGTCGTCACTCGCGAGTAGGCCGCCTTTGCTGTTGCGGAGATTGAGGAGGGGATCGCTCAGGCTGTTGCGATTCATCCGGAATTGATAGGTCTCTCCGGCTGTGAGGTTTAGGCGCAGCCAGTCACGGTCACCTTGCTTCTCCAGTGAACCGCTGAGGGTGTTGCCAATCCCAAGGACCCCCCGGGTGGCCGTACTTCCGGCAAAGTCATCGGCCAGGGTTGTGGCTAAGCCGGTCAGAAGATCGGAAACTGGATCGTTCTCAACGGCTCTTTGCGGATCGAAGAGGGTGGCTTCGTCAGAATTCAGACCGGGGTTGAGGCCGGTAACGTCCGTTCCCAGTCCGGATGCGAATGGGCTGGCCGTGCTCAGGCCGTAGGGGCCCATGCCCTGATCCAGGGAAGACAGTGCCGCAGCCTCCAGCACAGCGTCGCCCTTTGGACTTGTTGTGCTGTCAAGCATCGCTGCAGTGGGCCCCAAACCGTCCCTTTCAATCTAGGGGGCGCATCGCGGCATGCACGGAGCTCCCCATGACACCGCTCTAGCTAGGCCGCTTTGGCTCCCCAGATCAATTCATGGCTGGCTCTGTTCAGGGCGTCTGCTGCTGGGTCGTTGTGCTGCCGCCGCGGTTTTAGGCTGGTTGATTCCTCGGGCAGCACGCCGGTGAGCAGCGGCACCCTCTACGACAAGGTTTGGGATCTGCATCGGGTGGCCGAGCTTCCCGGCGGCTCCACCCAGCTGTTCATTGGCCTGCACCTGATCCACGAGGTGACCAGTCCCCAGGCCTTCGCGGCCCTGAGGGATCTGGGCCTGGGTGTGCGCCACCCCGAGCGCACCGTGGCCACGGTCGACCACATCGTGCCCACCACCTCCCAGGCGCGGCCCTTCGCCGACCCCTTGGCTGAGGAGATGCTGGCCACCCTCGAGGCCAACTGCGCTGAGCACGGCATCACCCTGCACGGTCTCGGCAGTGGCCGCCAGGGAATCGTGCACGTGATTGCCCCGGAGCTGGGCCTCACCCAGCCCGGCATGACCGTTGCCTGCGGCGATTCCCACACCTCCACCCACGGCGCTTTTGGCGCGATCGCCTTCGGCATTGGCACCAGCCAGGTGCGCGATGTGCTGGCCAGCCAGAGCCTGGCGATGGGCAAGCTCAAGGTGCGCCGCATCTGGGTTGATGGCCAGTTGCAGCGCGGCGTCTACGCCAAGGATCTGATCCTGCACGTGATCCGCACGCTGGGGGTGAAGGGCGGCGTGGGCTACGCCTATGAATTTGCGGGACCGGCGATCGAGGCGCTCTCGATGGAGGAGCGCATGACCCTCTGCAACATGGCGATCGAAGGCGGTGCCCGCTGCGGTTACGTGAACCCCGACCAGACCACCTTTGCTTACCTCGAGGGTCGGCCGATGGCTCCGGCCGCTGAGGCCTGGCCGAGCGCGGTGGCCTGGTGGAGTGCGCTGGCCACTGGTGCCGAAGCGGTTTTCGACGATGAGGTGCGCTTCGATGCCACCGTTGTGGCGCCCACGGTGACCTGGGGCATCACCCCAGGCCAGGGCATCGGCGTCGATGAGACCGTGCCCACCCTGGAGGCCACCGAGCCCAACGAGCGGCCTCTGGCCGCCGAGGCTTACCGCTACATGGATCTCCAGCCCGGCACGGCGATCGCTGGCACGCCGGTCGATGTGTGTTTCATCGGCAGCTGCACCAACGGTCGCCTCTCCGACCTGCAGGCCGCGGCGGCTGTGGCCCGGGGCCGCCAGGTGGCGCCGGGGATCAAGGCCTTCGTGGTGCCGGGCAGTGAGCAGGTGGCGGCTGCTGCCGAGGCCGAAGGGCTGGATCAGATTTTCACCGCGGCGGGCTTTGAGTGGCGTGAGCCCGGCTGTTCGATGTGCCTGGCGATGAACCCCGACCGGCTCGAGGGCCGTCAGATCAGTGCCAGCTCCTCCAACCGCAACTTCAAGGGTCGCCAGGGCTCGGCCACCGGACGCACCCTGCTGATGAGTCCGGCGATGGTGGCCGCCGCCGCCATTGCCGGACGGGTGACCGATGTGCGCACCCTGCTGAAGGCCTGAGCTTGCTGAATCCGCCCGTTTGTCCTTTTCTGTCATGAGCAGCAGCACCCCTTTCCCCTCGGGTTCGATTGCACGGGTCACAGGCCGCGGTGTGGCCGTGCGTGGCGATGACATCGACACCGATCGGATCATTCCGGCCCGGTTCCTCAAGTGCGTCACCTTTGAGGCGCTGGGGCCGGCCGTCTTTGCCGATGACCGGGCTGAGCTCAAGCCCAACCATCCGTTTGATCGGGCTGAACACCAGGGGGCACAGGTCCTGGTGGTGAACCGCAACTTTGGTTGTGGCTCCAGCCGTGAGCACGCTCCCCAGGCGCTGATGCGCTGGGGGATCCGGGCCGTGGTGGGCGAGAGTTTTGCGGAGATCTTTTACGGCAACTGCCTGGCCTTGGGGATTCCTTGCCTCAGCGCTGAACACACCGCCGCCCTGGCCCTGCAGGCGGCCATTGAGGCCGATCCGGCACTCGAGCTGCAGATCGATTTGCAGCTGCTTCAGGCGAGCACCCCAGCAGGCACCACCTGGCCTTTGAGCTTGGCGGCTGGTCCCCGCCAGATGCTCAGCACGGGCCAGTGGGATGGCACCGGTCAACTCTTGGCCAACGATCGCGAGCTGCTGGCCACGGTTCAGCGACTTCCCTATCTCCAGGCTTTCGCGCCCGCCGGCTGAGCTGGTGGTGGGTGATGCGGGCTTGCTCGACGGGGTGCAAACCCGGTGCAAACCCACGGGCTCAGAAGGGCTGGCGGGTTGGAGCCCGGGTTGGGGAGTAGGGAACAAATGGCACGCCGGTGCCCTTGTAGGTGAAGTCGTGGAGCTTGATGCGGAAGCCGCCGAGCCCCTCGTAGGGGCTGTAGTACACCCCAATCTCGTAGGAGCGCCGCTGCCAACGCAGCTCCACATAGGAGCCGGTGGTCTCCCCGTAGGAGCCCGAGCTGGGATCCACATTGACGCCGTAGCCCACGCTCAAGAGCATCGGGCCGGCCAGTTGCTGGGTGAGGCCCAAGTTCAGGGTGCCCAGATCCACGGCTCGGTCAAAACTCAGTGGGCTGATCCCCTGCCGCAGGGTCACACCGCCGGTGACCGCCAATTGGGTGTAATCAAGGAACGGTCGATTGAGATGCCCCAGCGTGAGAACTGGGCCGGCTGAGAAGGAGACCGTGTTCTGGTTTTGGCCGTCGTTGTAATAAGCGACGATTCCGGTGATGTTGGAGTCGAATTTGAGCCCAGGCACAATCGGCACCGGTGAGTTCAAGAAGGCCTGATCCACCGTTGGGGCCAGGGGCTTGCCGGTCCACAGCGGTAGGGAGCTGGTGTAAGAAGCAATCGCGCTCGCCCGCCAGAAATCGGCCAGGTTGGGAATTACGCTCGTCCCACTGGTGGTGTTGGTGGGACAGCTGACCGTGCAGGCCTTGTAATTGCCCACGCCCAACCTCCAGAAGAAGCTGCGCGTGATGTCCCCCCATTTCGGCAGATCGCCGGCATCTTCCAGGGAGAGCCCGTAGGCCGCGTAGACATCCTGCTCACCCAGTGATCCGTTCCAGGTGCGGTAGCGGTAGGCCCCAAACAGTTTGGCGGTGCTCTCTCCCAGCAGGGGCAGCTTCACGCTGCGGGAGACGTCGCCCCAGCTGCGGGTGCCGCTGGCGACGTTCTCTGGATTGAAGGTGGAGATGTCAACGGTGGCCTGGGTTGCAAATCCTCCCCCCTGGTGTTGGAGCCGGGCCAGAAGGCCAAACAGATCACCCGTTTGAAGCGGTTGTTGCACGCCAGCACTTCCCTGGGGCGAACCGGGCAGTGGGTAGCTGTTGGTGACGCCATCAATGGCGCGCTGCAGCATCAACTGGGGCTGGAGGCGCAGGCTGCCATTGCCAAAGATTTTGATCGGCTTGGCCTCATAGCCCACAAAGACACCGTCGCGATCGACGACGTCGTAGCCGGTCACCGCGGGTGATTCGATCTGATTTTTCTTGAGCCTCTGGCGTTGGCGGCCTGGAATGGGCAGGCGATCTTCCAGCAGGATGCGGTTGGAGCGGGCGCGAATGGTGGTGTCTCCATTGGCGTTGAGGCCAACCTCCACACCCACCGATTCCATCCAAGACTGGGCCGGCGTGAAGGGATCGTTGGTGAAGCCGACCCGTTGGGAGGTCCAGCCAGTGGCCGAGATCTTGATGTTTTTGGCCTGGAAGCGCCAGCGGCTGATGCCGCCTTCCACCGACTGCATGTTGGCGGTGGTGTTGAGGGTTTTGAGCTGGTCGGGTCGGATGGCCCCGTACACGTTGGCGGTGTTGGTGGTGGTTTCGCGCTGGTCAAAGCCAAAGCGTCGCTCCACCCGCAGGCTCTGCTGCAGCGCCACATCGCTCACCCGCTGCTGGATCTTGCTGATCGCTTCGTTGCGGGCGGCTTCCTGGGCTCGGGCCTGCTGCCAGATGGTTTGACGTGGATCGGTAGGCCGTGGATCGGCTGGAGCCTGATCGTCTTGAGGCTGATTGCTTTGATGGACGCCCACAGCATCGCTGGGTTGCGGTTGGCCCTTGGCCTGGGCTGCCCGCTCAAGGGCGCTGTTCATCGACGTGGCGAGCTCGGAGCCCGGCGCGGGTGCATCTGGGCAGCCCTGGGCCGGGGGCAGGCTCGGTAGCGGTTGGCGCCGGGCCTGCGGTCCAAAGCGGTAGCGCAATCCCACCAGGTAGGCGTTGCTGCCCTCCTTGACGCCGCTGTAGGTGCCGTAGGCGCCGGAGCGGTGGTGAATGCGGCCCACCAGTGACCATTGGGGATTGACCAGGGCCTCCAGCTCAAAAGCCAAGTAGTTGAGGAATTGGGCGTAGCGGCTGCGGTAGGTGCGCTCGTAGTTGCTCTGGACGGTCGTGTAACTGATGCCTTCGACCAGAAAGATGTTGAGCCAGGGGCGCATCCAGATCCGCAGGCCCACCCCCAGGGTTCCCTCGCCAAAGGTTTGTGCGGCGGTCTGGGCGTTGGGCACCGTCTGGTTAAAGCTGCCGCCGGCTTGGGCGGTGGCGGTGTGGGCCAACAGGTTGGCGTCGAGCTCGAAGGCAAAGGGACCGCCATCGATCAGGCGGCGGTTGAGCCCCAAGCCGGCGAGGTATTCGGGTCGCCAGCGTCCTTGGAAATAGAAGGTTTCGCCGAAATTGGAATCGATCATCTGACCGCCCCAGGCGGTCATGGCCCAGTTGTAGGGATGCCAATTGGGCACCGACGGCAACATCGGCGTGCAGCTCATCGGCTCCGCGGCTGGGAGCGGTGTCGACGGCGGCTGATCCAGCAGAAAGTCGCTATTGCTGCCGTCGAGGTCGAGAACTCCGTAGACGTCCTCAGCTTCACCGCTTCCCTCCAGCAGGCTGTAGCGCAGCTGGCTGGCCTGCAGGTACTGCTGGCCGCGCTGGAACCGCACACTTCCCCGGGCGAAGACCGTGCGGCTGCGGGTCTCGAATTCCAGCCGGTCGGCGAGCAGGCGGCCCCCCGCCAGGCTGGCCTGCACGTGGCCAATGGCGATCACCCGACCGAGGACGCCGTCGTAGCGCAGTTCGTTGGCGCTGAGCTCGAGCTCAAGCGGCAGTGCATCGGCAGGCACGGCATCGGCAGGGTCGGCATCGGCAGGCACGGCATCCGATGCACCTGCACGGGTTGCCGCGGCATCCAGGGATCCCGGATCGGGGCCCGCAGCCTGAACCGCGGCAAGGGCCTGGGGCGCGTCACCGGCCTGGTCTTGGGCCGAGGGCTGCAGCTCAAATGCCAATGCGGCAGGCACCAGTGCCGCCTGCGACCCCAGCACCATCGAGCTCAGGCCTGTGGCAAGCAGAGCCGATCGGAAGGATCGGAGAGGAACCACAGCGCTGCCCGGGGGCACAAAACCGGCCGATCCTGCCATGCAACTGCAGTCGGATCAGGGATTCAGCGCGGTCGCGGAAGTGTCCAGGGGATCATTCCTCGAGGTCTTTTCGGCTCGGGGTCCGGGTGGGATCGCTGGCCAGAAAGCCGAACACAAAGATCCCGATGAAGAAAAAGACGACCGAATAAACCGAGATCTTGAGAGCGAGCATGGTCGAGCTTGCGAGTCGGGCTTGTGAACGGAGCCTTGGATTCAGAGGGCTCGGTGCCCCATCATCCTATGGGTCTCGGCGCGCTATCAAACGATGGCCGGGGTCCCCGAGGTGGCGTTGTCTGAGCGGATTGAAACGTTTCAGTCATGGTCTGCCTGGGACCTGCGGCCCCTCTGGCACCAACGGCAACCCGATGGGACCTGGGGATCGGCCCTGGAACACCCCTGGGGTGCGCAGCATCGCCCCGACTGGCATCGACGGGGTCTGATCATCTGGCCCCGGGGGGGCAGCTGGTTGGTGCTGCGGCTTCAACTCGCCTGTCCACCGGCCTGGCGGGGCCTTGAGCAGGCCAGGGCCCGGCTGGTGCTGCGCTGGTGGGCCGACCAGGTGGAGTTGCAGGTGGATGGTCAGGCGGTGCACCGCGGTGATCTGTTTGACACGGCCTGTCGGTGGGTGGTGCCGGCCAGCTGGTGGCAGGGGGCGCCCCTGGCGCTGGAGCTGCGTCTGCGCAGCCCACTCCACGACGACGGAGCTCTGATGCACAGCCGCATCGAGCTTGAGCCCCTTGATCAGGCGGATCCCCAGGGCCTGCTGGAGCCCACCCGTGCGGCCCTGCGGGCCCTGCACGCCGCCGCCGACACTCTCCCTTCCTCGACCAGCACCCCGACCCATGGCCCGGCCGGCTTCCATGTGCTGGGGCATGCCCACCTCGATCTGGCCTGGCTGTGGCCAGTGGCCGACACCTGGCAGGCCGCCGAACGCACCTTCAGTTCGGCGCTGGCGTTGATGGAGCGGCATCCCCAGCTCCATTTCGCCCATTCCACCCCGGCGCTCTATGCCTGGCTGGAGCAGCACCGGCCGGCCCTGTGGGCCCAGGTCGAGGCGGCCGTGCGCAGCGGGCGCTTCGAGCCGATCAACGGCCCGTGGGTTGAAACCGACTGCGTCTTGATCAGCACGGCCTCGTTGTTGCGCCAGTTTCAGCAGGGTCAGCGCGACAGCCAGCGCCGTTTCCCCAGCCTGGGCCATGCGCTGGCCTGGCTGCCCGACAGCTTCGGCTTCGGAGTCGGTCTGCCGGCGGTCGCCCGGGCCACAGGGGTGCACTGGTTTTGCACCCACAAGCTCGCCTGGAACAGCACCAATCCCTTCCCCCATCGCCTGTTTCGTTGGCGTAGCCGCTGTGGCAGCGAGGTGTTGGCGCTGATGACCGCCCCGATCGGCACCGATGGCGATCCGGTGGCGATGGAGACCTACCGCCTGGCGTGGCAGCAGGCCACGGGCGTGGCCGAGGCCCTCTGGTTGCCCGGTGTGGGTGACCACGGCGGCGGTCCCACCGCCGAGATGCTCGAGCAACTGGAGCTCTGGCAGCAGCAGGCCCTGCGGGGTGCGGCCTTAGCGCCCCAGCACCACGGCAGCCTGCGGGCCTATCTGGAGCGCCTCGAACCCCTGGCCCCCAACTTGCCGATCTGGCGTGATGAGCTCTATCTCGAGCTGCATCGGGGCACGCCCACCAGCCGTCCCGATCAGAAGCGCCACAACCGCAGCCTGGAGCGGTTGCTGCGGGAGGCAGAGCTGGCCCTGGCCCTGGCCAGTGTTCAGACAGGAGCCCAGGCCACAGCTCAGGCAACAGCTCAGGCCACAGCCCAGGCGACAGCTCAGGCGATAGCCCAGGCCATGGAGCAGCCCGATTGGCGGGTGCTGTTGTTTCAGCAGTTTCACGACATCCTGCCCGGTACGGCGGTGCCGGAGGTGTTTGAGCAGGCTGAGCCACAGTGGCGCGCGGCGCGGCGCCAGGCCCGCGGCCAGCGGGATCGAGCCCTGCAGGCCTGGCTGGAGCCCGCCCGTTCCCAGGGGCGGGGCGGCGAGCCCTGGTGGATCGCCCAGCTGCTGCCCCTGGCCTCCGCTCGCCCGGTGCTGCGCCTGCCGGCAGGGGCCTGGCGCTGCGCCGGTCAACCCCTGCCGCAGCAGCCGGCCTGCCGTGGCGGCACCTGGGTGCAGCTGCCGGCTGTGGCCGGCGTGAGCGCCCTGGCGCTGGAGCGCTATGGCCCCCCAGGCCCCCCAGCTCCTGCAGGTGCCCGCGGCGCCCAGCCGTTGGCTGGTGCGGCGGCCCATGAGGTCATCGGTGCGGTCAATGGTGAGGTCATCGGCGAGCCCATGGGGGAGGGCCGCTGGCGGCTGGGCAATGGCCTGCTCAGCGTGGAGTTCGGCCCCATGGGCCTGGAGCAGCTCTTCGATGGCCAGGAACTGCCGCAGCTGGCGGGCCCCCTGCAGCTCGCCCGCTACCGCGATGCCGGTGAATTTTGGGATGCCTGGGATCTATCGGCCTCCTACCCCGAGCAGCCGCTGCCAATCGCTTGGACGGGGGAGCTCGAGTGGGTGGAGCAGGGCCCCCTGTGCGCCCAGATGCGCTGGCGCGGCCGCTGCGGCCGCAGTGACCTGCGGCTCGATGGACGCCTGTTGGCGGGCGTGCCCTGGTTTGAGCTGGTGCTCAGCGTCGATTGGCAGCAGCGCCATGAGCTGTTGCGTTGCCAGATTCCCCTGGCCCAGCCTGCCGTGCGCTGGGCGGCCGACACCTCCGGAGGCGTGCTGGAGCGGCCGGCGCAGCCGCTCACCCCCCGCGAGCAGGCCCGTTGGGAGGTGGCGGCGATCAGTTGGATGGCCTCGGTGTGTGGTGGTCCGGGGGCGGGGTTGGGGGTGCTGCTTGACGGCCCCCAAGGGGTCTCAGCAGGGCCCGACGCCTTGGGGATCTCCCTGGTGCGGGGTCCCACCTGGCCCGACCCCTCGGCCGACAACGGCCGGCAGCGGCAGCGTTGGGCCCTGGCCCCCTGCCCCAGGGGCTGGAGCCAGGCCCAACTTCCCCAATTGGCCCAGCGCTTCAGGGAACCCCTGTGGCTGCGGCCCCAGGCCGCCAAGCCCTCCACTGCTCCACTGCCGGAGGAACCGCTGCCGAAGGAACCGCTGCTGGCAGATCCACTGCCGGCAGCGGAGCGGTTGCAGAATCCTGAAGTGCCGGGTTTGCCTCCCCTCGGGGAGGGTTTGCAGCTGCTAGGCCTGCGCACCCTGGGCGGCTCAGCGGCAGCGGTGATGGCGGCGGTGATTAGCGTTCAAAATCATTCGGCCCAGCGCCGACGCCTGGTGCTGGGACCCCACTGGGTGGTCGAACAGCGGCTGGATGGGCTCGATCGGCCTTGGCCAGGGGGGGGCGGCTGGGCTGGCGCGCCATCCGGTTATGAGGATGTTGGCGGGGATGATCCGTTAGTGCTAAGGCCTTGGGCCTGTGGCTTTTGGCGGATCAGCGCGACTCAATCTTCGTGATCGTCGAAGGGGTCGGTGAGCTGCTTGGACGGGGGGCCAAAGGCGGTGTAGACGCCGAACCCGGTGAGCGCTAGCAACACCACCAGCACGGTGATCGCCACTGAGATGGCTGGGGAGTTGGTCGCTGAGGGATCCATTGGGGGCGTGCTTGGGGTGCGGGCTTCCGTCACATCTCTCGACGACCCAGCGCGATGGAGCCGGCGAGGCCCTTACAGTAACCAGACCGCTTCACCGCCCGAGAGGCCCCAGTCGACATGGCCCAACGCACCCGTCTTGGAGACCTGCTGCGCCCCCTGAACTCCGAATACGGCAAGGTCGTTCCCGGTTGGGGCACCACGCCGGTGATGGGCTTGGCTATGGCCCTGTTTCTGGTCTTCCTGTTGGTGATCCTGCAGCTGTACAACAAGTCGCTGCTGCTCGAGGGCATCAACGTCAATTGGAACGGTTTCGGCTGAATTGTTTGGGCGACCTTCTCGCTCGATTGTTTCCATGAATATTTTCGGGATTGGTTTGCCGGAAATGGCGGTGATTGCCGCCATCGGCCTGTTGGTGTTTGGCCCCAAGCGATTGCCTGAGCTGGGCAAAACCTTGGGGCGCACCCTCAAGGGATTTCAGTCGGCTTCCCAAGAATTTGAGCAAGAATTTCGGACGGCCATCACGCCGCCCACTGGTGTTGTCTCGCCCACTGGAGTTATTCCGTCAACGGTTGGCGATGGCTCCAGCCTCTCTGCTGCAGCCGATCCGGCACCGGCATTGAGCGAATCGACACCTGATCCTTCCGTGGTCCAACAGAGTCTTGAAACTCCCTTGGCCTCCCTTGATTCAGCCTCTACCAGCACAGCAGGCTGAGCTTCGGCGCCTTGCCGGCGGTGGCGAATCTCACGCTTGAGACCATGACCGATCTCAAGCTCGTGGTGGGTCTGGGTAATCCCGGTGAGCGCTAT
>CAMDVN010000030.1 GCA_945877595.1 Cyanobium sp. NIES-981
GCGACGTAGCCCAAAGCATCAGATGGTGAAGCGCTCATAACGAGAGCTAAAAGTCTCTGTAATCATCGCATGGGCCTACCGTTTCAATACTTCTGAAGGCTGGATTGCGGTTAGCCAATGCGACGCAAGCCCTGCTGGGTTTGATTTGCTCTAGAGGTATCGATGAAAGATAGTCGCTTTGGTCATTGCGAGTTTTGGCAGGCAACCTCTTCATTGGTATGAAGAAGGGGCAGATGACATGTTGATCGGACCGAGCCTGCCCATCGCGTGGCGTTGGGGGTGCAGGCAGGCTCAGGTGGCTGAGCACCAGTGACTCAGCGGCCGCCGTGGGGCCCATGAGGCCAGGGTCCCGTATTGGCGCCACTCGCCAAGCGAATCTCTTGAGTGTTGAGGGCGAAATAGTGGATTAAATTGACGACCAGACCACTCCATCCCGTCTGGTGGCTGGCACCAATGCCGGCCCCACTGTCACCATGGAAGTACTCATAAAACAGGAGATAATCCTTCCAATTGGGGTCGTTCTGGAAGGTCTGCTGACCTCCAAAGATTGGTCTAAGGCCTTCAGCGTTGGGTGTGAAAATAGAAACGAGCCTGTGAGCAAGATGCTCGGCAATCTCATAGAGATTCGCCATCTGGCCGCTGCCTGTTGGGAATTCAACCTTGAAGTCGTTGCCGTAATACGTGTAGTAGACAGTCAAGGAGCGAATGATCGCGAAGTTGACTGGCATCCAGATTGGCCCACGCCAGTTGCTGTTGCCACCAAACAGCCCAGAATCGGACTCGGCCGGAAGGTATTGGACAATGTATTCCTGTTGATTGTGGACAAAGCGATAGGGATACCGTTCGTGCCGTTTCGAGATCGAGCGAATGCCATGGTCACTGAGAAACTCATCAGGATCGAGCATGATCGCCAGCACGCGGCGAAGATTGGTTTCATCGAGGGTTGACATCATTTGTCGGTTGGCATAGCCCTTGAGCTTGATGTCGTGAAAAGAGCATTGTTGGTCTGGGAATCCATCCCGCATGCGTTGCAAGATATCGCCAATTTCTGGAAATTGTTCCACGACATCCTGCTCGAACACGTGTACGGCGCACAATGGAATCAGGCCGACCATCGATCTGACTTTCAGCCGATTTGAGCTACCGTCGCTTTTGCGGAGGACATCATAAAAGAACCCTTCCTCTTCATCCCACATGCTCTCGCTTGCATTGCGATTGATCATCGCGTAGGCTATTCTTAAAAAGTGCCTTATAAATTTGGCTATGTATTCGCGATACGTCTCATCGCTTCGTGCCAACTCAACGGCGATATTGACCATGGTTTGGGCGTAGAAGGCCATCCACGCCGTGCCATCGGCCTGCTCGAGTCGGCCGCCCATCTCTGTCGATTCAGTGCGGTCAAAAATGCCAATATTATCGAGACCAAGGAAGCCACCTTGGAACACACTATTATCATCTGCATCTTTTCGATTCACCCACCAGGTAAAGTTAATCAGAAGCTTGTGGAAGCT
Organism: Cyanobium sp. NIES-981; assembly: GCA_945877595.1. Classification (GTDB taxonomy): domain Bacteria; phylum Cyanobacteriota; class Cyanobacteriia; order PCC-6307; family Cyanobiaceae; genus RGUW01. The sequence goes on from CAMDVN010000030.1 coordinate 1,512, forward strand.
TTGTTTCAGCCACTGATGATCGCGCTGGCCATGCAGTGATGCATCGCTTAAGTAGACGAGATAGGTTGCCCAGGCATGTACGGGTGGGTTGACATCGCCGAAGTTCCACTCATAGGCTGGAATTTGCCCGTTGGGGTGCAGGTACCGGCTGCTCAGCATCAAGCTGAGCTGTTGCTTGGCGAAGCTCGGATCCACGAGTGAAAACGCCATGGCGTGGAAAGCAAGATCCCAGGCCGCGTACCAGGGGTATTCCCATTTGTCGGGCATGGAGATCACATCACAGTTGTTCATGTGATACCACTGCTGATTTCTGAATCCCTGGCCGTTCATGGCACCCAGAGGATTGATCCCTCGCTGCTGGAGCCAGGGCGTAATGTCGTAGTTGTAGAGCTGTTTCGACCACAGCATCCCTGCCATCGCCTGCTTGAACACCAGCTTTTGCTCAGTGCTTAATCCAGCTGGCATGACAGAGGTGTAAAAGGCATCGCAGTCTTGTTTTCTGCGATCTAAAATCTGATCAAATTCTTGATAGCCAGCGTCGTCCTGTACTTCAAGTGTTGATTTTGTCAGTCGCAACTTGATGATGCTTGAGGCATTGGCACCAATCGAGAGATTGTAAATGGCGGAAGCCTTGGTGCCTTGCTGAGAAGGGTTGACAGCTGCCGTCTCGCCCTGAACCACGTAGCGGTTGATGCCGCATTTGGTGTAAGGAGATCGGTTGGGTTGTTGGAAGATGACCTCTGTGTTGGTTTCGTTTTCCGTCAACACCAGTTCATCTGCTCCGTTGCAGTGCAGTGCGAAATCGCCAAGGTCGGGATGGGTCGCGTGGAGTCTCGCTTGACCTAACTGAGAGGACTCCGCCTTGATCAAGGGTTTTGGGCTGCTGCCCTGATCCCACGTATTGCGAAACCAGAGGGTTGGCAGTACGGCGAGCTTGGCCGTTTGATTGGAGCGATTGTGGACCGTGATCTGGATCAGCAGGTCGTCTGGATTAGCCTTGGCGTATTCAACTTCAATATCACAGTATTCATTCTTATCGAAGATCCCTGTATCGATCAGCTCATATTCCGGCTCCAGCCGCGAGCGGCTGTGGTTGGCGGTGACAAGGTCGTTGTAGGGATAGGCATTCAGTGGATACTTGTAGAGGTAACGCATGTAGGAATGCGTTGGCGTTGAGTCCAGGTAGTAGTAATATTCTTTGACGTCTTCGCCATGGTTTCCCTCGCTGTTGGTGAGGCCAAAGAGACGTTCCTTGATGATTGGATCTTTGTCATTCCAGAGTGCCAAGGCGAAGCAAAGAAGCTGGCGGTCATCGCTGATGCCTGCCAGACCATCTTCTCCCCATTGATAGGCGCGCGATCTGGCCTGATCGTGGCTGAAGGATTCCCATGCGTTGCCATCGGGGCTGTCGTCTTCGCGCACCGTGCCCCATTGCCTTTCGCTCAGATAGGGGCCCCACTTGCGCCACTGATTGAGGCCCTCATTGGCCTCCTTCAAGCGTTGATGTTCGGCTGTCTGATCCTGAGCGAGTTGACCAGCGGACAATGCCACGGAATGGATGCGAGTTGAGGTGGAACATGAATGGAAACAAGGTCCAGCCGGATCCAGCACATTCAATCCTTAGTATTTTGCATCCCCAATTGCCGCCCCTCCCATCCCCGTCACGCCTTGACGACCGCAACTAGGGCATCCCTGTTGAAATGCCGCAAGGAGCTGACGCGGCTGCAGGCTCTCAAACTCTGGACTCTGGACTCAGGAGCAGGAGCAGGGCTTGCGGGCTTGGACACCGCAGTGGATTCCGCCGCAACCGCTACGAACCTGAACAACCCAGCCCACCGCTCACAGCTGGCGTGCGCAGCAGGGGCCGCAGGGTGGCGTGATCTAACCGCAAGCGATCGGATCGGCAGCGCTCCCCAGGCTGGCAGCTGGCTGGAAACCGCGTAAAACATGTGCAGGGCGTCCAAGCCTGACCCTGTAGGTCTTCTTGGCGCTAGCCCAAGGCCTGTCTCCCCTCCCTAGGGTCGCGGTAATGGTGGATCTAACGCTGCTATCTCATGACGCTTGCTTGCTTTGCTGCCGCGAGCGAGAGGGGCGATGCCGGATTTAATTGTGATTGGCAGTGGTTTGGGGGGCCTTTGTGCCGCCGCCATCGCCTCGCGCCACGGGCTGGAGGTGCAGGTGCTGGAGGGCCACAGCCAGCCCGGCGGCGCCGCCCATGGTTTTCGGCGTGGACCCTTCCATTTCGAGTCTGGCCCTTCGCTTTGGAGCGGGCTGGGCAGCTGGCCTAGTTCCAACCCGCTGGCCCAGGTGCTGCGGGCCGTGGGTGAAAGCGTGCCGGTGGCGCGCTACTCGGAGTGGGGCCTGCTGTTGCCCGAGGGCAATCTTCGGGTTGGTGTGGGTTTGGATCCATTTCTGGAGTTACTCCGCAGCCTGCGGGGCCCAGCGGTTGCCGCTGAATGGCAGGACTTTCTGGTGGCCATGGCCCCGTTGTGCCGCGCCGCTGGATCGCTGCCGCTGTTGGGTCTGCGCCCCGGCGCTGGCCTGCTCACCACGCTTGGCAGCCAGAGTTTGGGCTTGATCGGGCAGGCGGGCCAGCTGGCAGCGCTGGGCGGAGCTTTTGGGCCTATTGCCCGCCGCCATCTGCACGATCCCTTTCTGCTCCATTGGGTGGAGATGCTGTGTTTTCTGATCTCTGGCCTGGAGCCGGATCAGACCAGTGCAGCCGCCATGGCCACCCTGTTTGGCGAGTGGTTTGAGCCCGATGCGGGGTTGGACTACCCGTTAGGTGGCAGCCCCGCCGTGGTGGACGCATTGGTGCGGGGCATCCGCCGCCATGGGGGCGAGCTGCGCACGGGCGCGGCGGTGGCTGAAATCGAACTGTCGGGGGGCCGGGCCACGGGGGTGCGCCTTGTCAACGGCGAACGGCTGAACGCCCGTCACGGAGTGATTAGCAATGCCAGCCCATGGGATACGGCCGCCCTGCTGGGTCAGGGCAGTGCCCCGGAGCGCTGGCGCCAGAAGCTTCTGGCTGCGCCGGCTTGTCCCAGTTTTCTGCACTGGCACCTGGCTTTCAAAGATGAAGGCATGGCCGAGCTGCCGATCCACCATGTTTGGGTAGGGGATTGGCAGCGGGGCATCAGGGCTGAGCGCAACATGGTGGTGCTGTCGATGCCTTCGCGGCTGGATCCCTCCCTGGCGTCGCCGGGCCACCAGGTGCTGCACGGCTACACGCCAGCCAACGAACCCTGGGAGCTCTGGAAAGATCTGGAGCGGGGTACCCCCGCCTATGAGGAGCTGCGCCGCGAGCGTTGCGGTGTTTTCCATGGCGTTTTCGATCAACTGGTGCCCGATTGGCGCGAGCGGGTTGTGCTCGAGCTGCAGGGAACCCCCCTCAGCCACCGCGATTTTCTGCGGGTGCACCAGGGCACCTATGGCCCCGCGTGGCCCGCCAACCGCGGAGCCTTCCCCGGCGGCGGCACCCCGATCAAGGGCTTGGTGCTATGCGGTGCGGGCGTATTCCCCGGAATTGGGGTGCCGCCTGTCGCCGTGAGCGGCGCCATGGCGGCCCACCGCTTCGTGCCTGCAGCGGCCCAACGGCGATTACTGGAGGAGTTGGAGCTGGTGAGCTGAAGACCACCCTGAGCTCAGCCTCAGCCGCCGGATGGTGGAGTACATGGCCAGGGAATGGATCATGAGGTCTACATTCAGACCGAAGCCTATTCCTCCCGCCCGGGGGTAACGATGTCAGGGGCCAGGTCTATCCAATAAAAGTCTGTATGGTCTTTTTTGCGGTGCAGCCTTACTGGCGATCAAGCTGATCCATTCGCCGTTCACTAATGATCTTCGCCAATTCCAGGAAATAGCCAGCTGTGCACCACTTGCCATGGTTGCGATCGCGATTGACTACATCAGTCCTGACCTCGGCAGCCTCTGCCATGACTAGATCCAGCTCCCCTTGAGGCAACCCATAAAGCTCTTGAAGCTCAACCGAGCGGTCAAGCAGGTGACTTTTAAACCACTTTGGATTAAGTTCTTGAGGAGGGATATCCAAATGAAATCAGTTCCTTATCAGAACTCGCATTCTACAGCATTGTCCTCTTCTTGCCATTCATCCATAAAGTCTTCGAAGCTTGAGTGGAAGCCAGGGTTGTTTAGATAAATCTCCGCAAGATCATCCAAGGCGACGAATTCAGGGATAAATGCACCAGGATTTTGCTTGTAGTCAAGCAAGATTTCTTCCTTATTCACTTTACTAAACTCCCAATGACCCAGCATAGGCCCGCTGCCAGAGCTGAGGTAGCGCATGAAGTAGCCTCGATCTATTGAGCGAGTGCATGGATTCCGGTTCTTCGCGGAAGAGCCCCGGCATCATTGGCGAGAGCAGCCCAGGTGGCGTCGCACTACTGCCGTTGCTGCAGGTAAGCCGTTGCTGTAGGTAACGCGTTGCTGCAGGTAAGCCGTTGATGTGGAGGCGGGCACCTTCATCGTTCACCTCAGGCGGTGTGGGTAACCGCAATGGGCGGCTCCGGTTGGGGATCATGGCCAGAGATCAGTTCTGAACGACTGGGTGCTCGGGGCTTGTTGCCGTTCTTGTTCCCGTACCCCAAGAAAGCCAGTCTGCGTCGTGCTTCACAGGCTTCATCGTCTTATCGCCACTGCGGTTGCAGGCCATCCGCACCGTGAAGTGCAGGCCCAGAGACACGATGTTGCCGACTTAAAAAGCTTCTGCCCAGCAGCATGGAGGAATGGTTGGCAAACTCTGTTGATGCGTGCGTTACCCGTCAAGACAAAGCCGGCGGTTGCCATTCGTCGCCGCCTCATCGGGGTGGCACTGATCGCCGCGAGTCTCTGTGCCCATGCCATGGCCAAGGGGCCAGTCGCCAGCGCACAGACAACGAACCCCGCAGCCGATGTCGTCACCGTGGCTCCCGAATCGATCGACGATTCAGGAGCGGTAAAACCTGTGCCCGCGGTGGATTTGGAGCGCTTCCTGGGGTCTTGGTACGAGGTCGCCCGGATCCCAGCCTGGTTCCAGAACCGCTGTGTCAAAGACACGACGGCCCGCTATCAACTCCGGAACGACGGCACGATCACGGTGATCAACCGCTGCATCACACGCAAGGGACAGATCGACCAGGCCATTGGGTTGGCGCGCGTGCTGGATCCGGCTACAAAGGCACGGCTCCAGGTGAGCTTTGTGAGCCTGCTGGGTTGGCGTCCGTTCTGGGGTGACTACTGGGTCATCGGTCTGGACCCGGCCTACCGCTGGTTGGTGGTCGGTGATCCCAAGCGTCAGTACGGATGGATTCTCAGCCGCAATCGGGTCATGGAGCCGGCGCTGCTGGAAGCAGCGTTTCAAACCCTGGAACGGAATGGCTATTCCCGAGGGCGTTTCGTGATCACACCCCATAGCTGACGCCCAGTGACTGAGGCGTGTGAGGGCGTGACATGGCTCGCCTGTCCACCCTTTCGAGGCAACCCCACAGGGGCACACTGATCTCGATGGCAACAGCGACGGTGAAGCCTGCGGGGCTCTCCGTTGACGGACAGCTTTTGCGACATGCCGGTGCTGCAATTCTTATTTTTGTGGAATCCAGTGGAAGGAAAGGCCTGGCTGCAGGTTTAGTGGCTGGACAAAGTATGCAGGGTTGCTATGTTGAGCACTTCACCTAAGAATCAACATGCTGACTGGCCCCGAACTGCTCGCCAAGGTCAAAGAACAAGGCGATGTGAGCAAATCTGACCTGGTACGCAGCTGCGGCTACGTGAGCAGCAAAAAAGACGGCAGTGAGCGCCTCAATTTCACGGCGTTCTATGAGGCACTGCTTGGTGCCAAGGGCGTGAACCTCGGCGATGGCCCCGGCAACGGACGCGGTAAAGGTGGCCGCAGCCTCAGCTACGTCGCAACAGTTCAGGGCAACGGAAACCTGTTGGTCGGCAAGGCCTACACAGCCGTGCTGGACCTGCAGCCCGGCGATGAATTCGAGATCAAGCTGGGCAAAAAGCAGATCAAGTTGATTCCATTGGGCAGTACAGAAGAAGAAGAGTGATCAGTGGCAGGCAGTTGGCCGTGTGCATTTGTTGCGCGCAGCCTGCTGCCGGCGGTGCTCTCTTGCACAGTGACATGCAGGCACCAGTGAATGAGGTGCCAGCATGAGCGCCTGCACTCCCTTGCCCGGCTGCTCCAGAAAAGCCCTCGTTCTCCCCGGGGCTTTTCTGTTGTCTGCCTTCAGGCAAATGATGAATAGGGCTTAAATCTCTGCGCTGCAGCAATGAAGTGGTGAGCTGACGGCATCTCGCAGCCTGAGCGATCAGGGTTTGGTGGCAGGTAGCTTCTGCGGCGGAGCCGCCGTTGGTTTCTTGCTTGCCGGAGTGGCCGTCGGTTTGGCCGCCGGGTTCACCATGGGTGGCACGGCCGGCTGCTGTTTGGGGATCGGTTTGGCATTGGCGCAGAGGGTGGCCACCATCAGGTCTTCTCCACCGCGTTCTTTGGATTCCGAGGCTGCATAGGGCAGCCGCCAGCCACTCCAGGCCTGATCCCCGCTTCTCAAGCTCAGTTTGAGGGTGTCGCAATGCACAGCCACGCTGCTGGGCACGCTGCTGGGCACACTGCTGGACACGGTGGTGGTGTCGGTGGTGGCGTCGGTGGCTGGACCGCACTGCACACTGGTGGTGCGCACGCCATCGCTCATCGCTTTCCAGCCGGCCCAGTCATAGCGACAGGCGCCAAACGGGCGCCAGCGCGGTGCCTTCAGGGCGTTGATCTTCTGCAGTAGCGCCTTCTCCTTCTCGCTCAAGCCGCTGCCCTCCGCGTTTGCATTGCTCGCGGGCGCAGCCTCCGGTGCCTTGGCTGGTGCCTCCTCAGCCCTGCTCGGTGCCAGCGCAACGGCGGCAATCGACAGGGTCACAGCAGTGATCAGGGGCAGAGCACCCACAACCAGGCCAGGTCGCATCATCGTGGCAAGACGCTTTGGGATCACAACCACTCGAGCACGGCATCAGCCATGCGGTTCGCCCCAGTGCTGATTCCAGGTGTCGTGCAAGTGACTGCGCCGGATCAAGGAGATTGAGATGACCTTGGAAGCCGGGCAGCTGGCTCTGTTTATTGACTCCGAAACCAGTTTCTACCGGGTGTTGCACCAGGCCCGGCCGTGCCACTGCCGCTGGCGAGCCCGGTTAGCGCAGGAACCACGCTCCGTAACGCGCCTGAAGGCAGATCGCCCCATTGCGCTCTGATCTTGGAATGTCAGCGTCCTGCCGACCACGGTGCGGGGTGTGTGCCTGTAGTCCGGCTGGGGCATCGGAGGCAACCAAGCCCGCAGTCCCAGCGCGACATCATCTCTGGCTGCGGGCCGCACTCCATTTCAGATCGGCCAGGCGTCTTCAAGGTCAACATCCGGATCGTTGTATCGATCAACAGCGCCAAGCCATTCCGGTAGCTCGTCCTTGATCTGCTGTTTCAGAGAGGTAAACTCCTCGGGCTTGATCAGTCCTCGTTCGGCCATGAAGGCATAGAACTTCTTCAGGCTGGCGGCATTGGCCTTGACTGTTGTCTTGTTGGACCACATGGCCTTGTGAATAAACCAGTCGCCAAGAAACTCGCCGACATAGCAGATGCCTTCAGCAGGGGTCCACGTGTCTGCGTAAACAAGGAAGTGATTCAAATAAAAGTCCAGGTTGCTGCGATGGCTTCTGACCGTCGCCGCTGCGAGACCCGCCTCCTCTAGCCAGCTGCTGAACTCACCAAGAAGAGCAACATTCTCCTTGCGTATCTGTTGACACTTGATGTCGTAATCGGAGTCATCATCGAGCATCAGACATCCCTCATGGGTACTTGTCATGCAGGTGCGGCCAGGTGCGGCTCACTTGGGTGCGGGTCGCCCATCCATCTTGCCTTCAACGCGTCAGTTGCTGAAGTGGGCGTTGCAACAGCCTGTAAGCATGACCTTGTGGCCCTGCGAAGAGGCATGAACAAGCCGGCCGCTGGCCAGTCCCCCGGGACGCAGAGCATCACCAGCCAACAGCCCACAGAGGTTTTGGCCGGCTCGATCGAGCGCGTCACCTTCCACAACGCCGAGAGTGGCTTCTGCGTGCTGCGCATCAAGGCCCGCGGCCACCGCGAGCTGGTGACAGTGGTGGGTCATGCCGCCGAGATCAGTGCCGGTGAATGGGTCACTGTCAGTGGCACTTGGGTGAACAGCAGGGAGCACGGCCAGCAATTCAAGGCCGCCTTCCTCAAAGCTTCGGCGCCAACAACTGCCGAGGGGATCGAGAAATACCTGGGTTCGGGGATGATCCGCGGCATCGGTCCGATCTATGCCAGCAAGCTCGTGGCGGTCTTCGGGGATCAGGTCTTTGAGGTGATCGAGCAGGCTCCCGAACGCCTGCGGGAGGTGCCGGGCATCGGCCAGGTGCGTGCCGGCCGCATCGCCAAGGCCTGGGCTGATCAGAAGGTGGTGCGCGAAATCATGGTCTTTCTGCACAGCCATGGTGTGGGCACCGCTCGGGCGGTGCGGATCTTCAAGACCTATGGCAATGACGCCGTGCAGGTGATGGTTGAAAACCCTTACCGCCTGGCGCGCGACATCCGCGGCATCGGCTTTCGCACCGCTGATGCCATTGCCGCACGGCTGGGCATCGAACCCACCGCGATGATCCGCTTGCGGGCCGGCATCAACTACGCGTTGCTCGAGGCCAGCGGCGAGGGCCACTGCGGCCTGCCCACGGCAGAGCTCCTCAATCTGGCCGGCGAGCTGTTGGCGGTGGAGCGGCCCGCACAGGAGCAGGGCGACGGCAACGGCGCCGACCGCCGAGTGCCCCTCGAAGCTGCACTGATCCAGACGGCCCTGGACCTGGAAATCAGCGAGGGTTCTGTCGTGGCCGATGCCCTGGCGGCCGAGCCGGCGATCTTCTTGGCCCACCTGCACCGTGATGAGTGGCGCATCGCCGAATCACTGCAGGAGCTGGCGCATGGATCACCGCCCTGCGGCGCGATTGACGCGACCAAGGCCATCCCATGGGTGGAACAGCGCCTCGGCCTGGAGCTGGCCGCCAGCCAGAGAGCCGCGGTGCAGCAGGCCCTAGCCAGCAAAGTGCTGGTGATCACCGGCGGGCCGGGGGTGGGCAAGACCACCTTGATCAACGCCATCCTGCAGATTCTGGCGGCCAAGAGGCTGGCCATCCAGCTCTGCGCACCGACTGGCCGCGCCGCCAAGCGGATGGCTGAAACCACCGGCCTGGAGGCCAAAACCATCCACCGGCTGCTGGAGTTTGACCCAGCCAGCCATGGCTTTCGGCGCAACGCCGAGCTGCCGCTGGAGTGCGACCTGTTGGTGGTGGATGAAACTTCGATGGTGGATGTGCCGCTGATGGCCTCGCTCTTGGCCGCCATCCCGCCAGAGGCAGGTCTGTTGCTGGTGGGCGATGTGGACCAGCTGCCCTCGGTGGGTCCCGGCCAGGTGCTCGCGGATTTGATCAATAGCGGCGCACTGCCAGTGGCCCGGCTCAGCGAGGTGTTCCGCCAGGCGGCCTCCAGCCGCATCATCACCACCGCCCACGCCATCAATGCCGGCACCATCCCCGATCTGCGCTCGCCACCGGAGGGCGAGCGCAGCGACTTTTATTTTCTGCCGGCCGACACACCCGAGCAGGCGGTAGCCCTGATCCTGAAGGTGGTTGGCGAGCGCATCCCGGCCCGCTTCGGCCTCGATCCGATCGCCCAGGTGCAGGTGCTCTGCCCAATGGCACGGGGTGGCTGCGGCTCCCGCTCGCTCAACATCGAGCTCCAACAGCTGCTCAACCCCGATCCGGCGGAGCACGTGGAGCGCTTTGGCTGGCGTTTCGCGCCGGGCGACAAGGTGATGCAGATCGCCAACGACTACGAGAAGGAGGTGTTCAACGGCGATGTGGGCACGATCGATGCGATCGATGCCGACAACAGCGAACTGAGTGTGCTGTTCCCCAGCAGCGAGGCCGGTGGCAATGCCACTGCGGCAGGCAGTCGGGTGGTGGTCTACGGCTGGGGGGAGCTCGACAATCTGGTGCCGGCCTATGCCTGCACGATCCACAAGAGCCAGGGCAGCGAATACCCCGCGGTGGTGATCCCACTACTCACCCAGCACTACGCGATGCTGCAACGCAACTTGGTGTACACCGGCCTCACCCGCGGCAAGCAGTTGGTGGTGCTGGTAGGCCAGAAGAAAGCCCTGGCCATGGCCGTCAAAAACCACCTGGGCCGCAGCCGACATACCAAGCTGGCGGAGTGGCTCAGCGGATCTTGATGCCGTGGCTGAGGCGGGTGTTCTCTACTAGTTCGACGGGGCAGCATCGATTTGTGGCTTGAACCGTGGATGCTGCACAGCTCGATGCCGAGGGTTTGTCGAACCTCAAAACGACCCACTGCTGCAGGGGGGCTGAACCATGCAATCCGATCTCGGTTGGGCTGAGTGCACCGCTGCGGCCGCGATCTTTGTGCCGGGGGAGACACCTCTGGTTGCCGCTATCACCAATCGCTAACAGGATGTGCTGGTAGCAAAAGAGACACGCAATGAACGGCGCCCAAGTTCTGGTGAAGCTTCTCGAACAACATGGCGTGACCCATGTCTTCGGGATCCCAGGCGCCAAAGTCGACAGCGTCTTTGAGGCTCTGCTCGATTCGTCAATCGAGCTGGTGCTCTGCCGGCACGAGCAAAATGCCGCCTTCATGGCCCAGGCGATGGGCCGGATGACCGGCAAGGTGGGGGTCTGCCTGGCCACGTCGGGGCCTGGTGTCACCAACCTGGTCACGGGCCTGGCCACCGCCACCTCCGAGGGGGATCCGGTGCTGGCCATCGGTGGTGAAGTACCCCTCGACGATCGCCACAAGCACACCCATCAAGCCCTCGATGGGGTGGACGTGATGCGGCCGGTCACCAAATACGCCCAGTCGGCCCTCAACATCCACAGCCTGCCGGAGGTGTTCGCCAATGGAGTGCGGGCGGCCGAGAGCGGGCGGCCCGGGGCGGCATTTTTGGGCCTGCCAAAGGATGTGGGCCTGGCCGAGTATGCGGGCGAGCTCGCCCCTGGCTGGGCCCGGACGGTCCTGCAAGGCCCTGCAGCATCAACCGAGATCGCCAGGGCGGCTGAGCTGATTAATGCCAGCCGCAAGCCCCTGCTGCTGCTGGGCCTACAGGCGTCGCAGGCACCGATGGCGGAAGCTCTCCAGGCGTTTGTGCGCGGCAGTGGTCTGCCCTACTGCGCCACGTTCCAGGGCCCCGGCGGCTGGGTGGCGCCCGATCAGTTTGCCGGCCGGGTGGGTCTGTTCCGCAACCAACCGGCAGATCACCTCCTCGACGCTGCCGACTGTGTGATCACGGTGGGCTTTGATGCGATCGAATTTGATCCCAGCCTCTGGAACACCGGTTCCTCCCGCCCGCTGGTGGCGATCGATGTCCTGCCCCCGGATCAGGATCAGGCGTTTCTGCCCGGTGCCGAGCTGATCGGCGACATCGGCGCCAGCCTTGCGGCCCTGGCTCCGTTGCTGCAGGTGCAGGTGGATGAAGCCTTCCGCCGCTGCGGCGACGCTGCTGCCGCGGAGCTCCTCGCCACCGCCGCTGAGGGTGCCCAGCTCTCGGGCACTCCCCTGCATCCGCTGCGGGTGATCCACGAGCTGCGCCAGGTGGTGACACCCGACACGACCCTGGCGCTGGATGTGGGGTCCCACTACATCTGGATGAACCGCTACTTCCCGGCCAGCTATGCCCGTCAGGTGCTGGTCAGCAACGGTCAGCAGACCCTCGGCGTGGCGGTCCCCTGGGCGATGGCTACTAACCTCTGCCGCCCGGGGACGCCGGTGATCTCGGTGTCCGGCGACGGCGGTTTTCTGTTTACGGCCACGGAGCTGGAAACGGCCATCCGCATTGGCAGCCGGTTTGTGCACCTGATCTGGAACAGCGGCAGCTACGACATGGTGGCGTTTCAGGAGCAGGCCCACTACGGCCGCACAGCCGGCGTGCAACTTGGTCAATACAACGTGGTGGCTTTTGCTGAAGCCTTTGGCTGTAAGGGCTATCGCATCACAGCCGCCGATCAGCTAGGACCGGTGTTGCGGGAGGCGCTTCAGCAGACCGTGCCGGTTTTGATCGATATCCCGATCGACTACTCCCAGAACTTCAAGCTGATGCAGGACGTGCATCAGGACTTCATTCACTGATTCTCCTGTTCACCCCAATGCCCAGTTCTTCCGAATCGAGCCACCACCTGCCTGTCCATCTCGGTCATGGTCTGTTCTCGGCCCTGCAGGAGCGCTGCCGGCGCACCGGTGAAAGCGCCAACCATGTGATCCGTGAGGCCCTAGCCGCCGCATTGGATCTGGAGCACCACACCATCTATCAGGTGTCTACTTCTGGTGCCTTGGTGGAGGGGGTGTATGGGGGCTGCGTGCGGGTGGGCGATCTGCTCCACCATGGCGACTTCGGTCTTGGCACCTTCGAGGGCCTCGACGGTGAGGGGATCCTGCTGGATGGTTGCTGTTGGCAGGCCAGCGCCGATGGCACGGTGCGCCAGGCTTCCGCCGATGCCCTGGCCACCTTCTTTGTGGCCACCTACTTCCAGGCCGATCACGGCGAGACGCTCAGCGAAGTAACCAGCTGGGCCGATCTCACTGAGCGGCTCGATGGCTTGCGCGACAACGCCAACCTGTTCGTGGCGATTCGGCTGCGCGGGGTATTCGAGCGGATCCGCTATCGGGTGGCCTGCAAGGCCAATCCCGGCATGGATCTGGTGAGCGCCACCAATGCCCAGGCGACGTTCGATCTGGAGAACGTGGCCGGAACCCTGGTGGGCTTCTGGACGCCCAGCTATGCGCGCACCATCAATGTGCCTGGCTATCACCTGCATCTGCTCAGCGACGACCACCGCCACGCCGGCCATGTGCTCGAGCTCCAGAGCCGCGAGCTCAGCCTGGCGCTGCACCGGGAAAGCCATCTACAGCTGGTGTTGCCTGAAACGCCTGAGTTCCTGAAGGCGGACCTCAGCGGTGATCCGTCGGCGGCCCTGGCCCGGGCGGAATTGGATCACAGCTGAGCCAGATCGTCAGACGGCATGACCGCTCTGGCACTTGCCTTCGTCATGGTGGAGGCCGCTGCAGAAACAATCAGGCGGCGCGCTGTTCTGGTGTCGTAGCCGACTGTTTCCAGGGAATCCTGGAACAATTCAAAGAAGCTGGCCACCAAATCGAGCGGATCCATTCCAATAGCACGCATGTCGGTGGCAACGGCCTGCAGGATTGAAATGGTGACTGGCAGGACCCGGCGACAGATGGAGCTCATGGCCGGCTCCAGTTCAGGGAAGCGGCGTTTCAGCCAGGTTTCTGCATAATTCAGGTGCTCCGCCTCATCTTGGAGAATATGGGCTGTGATTGGGCGCGCATAGTCGTCAGCCACCGGCAGGTAGTGGCGATAGGCCGCCACAGCGAAACACTCCACCACCAGCCCCTGGATGACCAGGCATCCCGGTAAGTCACCAGCTCGATCGCATTCCAGGAACAATTCATGCAGGGGGCCAAAAAGCTGTTTGGCTAACGCCACATCCGGTTTGACGCCGAGATGGTGGCCACAGCCAATGAACTCACGGGCATGGCGCCCTTCCATGGCACCGAGGCGCAGTAGCTCGGGCCCGTCTTCGGGGATGGCCTTGGCCAGCAAACGAAAATGTCGATCTGCCAGACCTTCACCAATGATGACCACACCATTGATGCGGCCGTAGGCATGGAGATAGGCAGGGGTCGTGATGTCCGGAATGGCGATAGAGGTCGTCATGGGGATGGAGAGTGGAGGAGAGGAGCAAGGCGAATTCGCCGGGCCAGACCGAGCCGGCTCAGCATCTGGATGTGCCACCAGGTGAGATCAAGCTCCCACCAGCGAAAGCCCATGCGAGCGCTACTGGGGTAGGCGTGATGGTTGTTATGCCAGCCCTCGCCAAAGGTGAGCAGGGCCACCCACCAGTTGTTGCGGGAGCTATCACCACTGGCATGGCTCACGTAGCCCCACCGATGGGTGGCTGAATTGACCAGCCAAGTTGCGTGATAGACAAACACCAGGCGGAGGGGAATGCCCCAGAGCACAAGGGCCCAACCACCAGCGCCAGTAGCTTCACCCAGGCCATAGAGAGCCGCAGACAGAGGTAGCTGCAGCAGTAGAAAGTTACGGTTCAACCAGCGGTGGTAAGGAAGCTGGTGCAGGTCGGGGGTGAGTTGGCGCACGTACTGCTTGGCTGGCACGGCGTGCAGCATCCAGGCGAAGTGGCTCCACCAGAAGCCAAGATGACTGTTGTGGTGGTCAGCCGGATCATCAGAGTGCAGATGGTGATGGCGATGCAAGCCCACCCAGTCGATCGGACCGTGCTGGCAGCTGAGGGCACCGCAGGTCGCGATAACCGCTTCCAACCACTTGGGCACCTGAAAAGCTCTGTGGGCCAACAGGCGGTGGTAACCCAGGGTCACCCCCACACAGGCGGTGAGCCAATACAGCCCCAATAGGACCAGCAGTGCTGTTGGGCTCCAGAAGCGTGGCAACAGAGCCAGCAACGCCAGGGCATGGATCGCCACCATGAACAACACCGTTCCGGCGCTGAACGGCAAGCGTCCAGGCACCACCTGCACTCCCCGCCTGAGGCTTGGCAGGGACGTGACCGTCATCATGCGATTGCCCCAGAAGATGGCACCATCGGCTGATTGAGCCGGCCCAACAGCAAGTCGGCAAAGCGGGCCTTCAGGGCGATTTTTTCTAGCAATTGAACAGGGCCCCCCGACTTGTTTGCGGTGGCTTTGATGGCGCAGAAGACCTCCAGCAGCCGTTCTGGCAGCTCAAAATAGGCGCGGCCCTCCAGGCTGAATACCACCCGAAAAGCACGATGGGCTGTGCGGTTGGTGTTGCACATCACCTCTTTATCGAAGCGGCTCTGAACCATGCCCAGCAGCTTGTAGAAGTTGGTCCACTCCCAAGCTGTTAGGCCGTGGGTGAGAACCATGCTCCACAAGCAAATGGCATTCAGTAGGTGGCTATGTAGGCCCTCGTGTAATCCTGGCCAACAGCGAAGACGCCCATTGAAGCGATCGCCATGGCGGTCCTCATCGCGGGCTCTTAAATTGAAGGCGGGGCTCAATTCGAGCTGGCTCGACCTCTGAAGTTGGCACGCGAGCTGCTTCAACACCAGGAAGCCGGAAAACTCCGACACGCAGCTACGCACCAGGGAGCTCGCGGAGTCAGCCTTCTCAATTCTGCTTGTGTCGAGGGGCGGGGTGAACAGGTCTTCGCCTAGGTAGGGAGCGGTGGTGGTCATCGTTTGGTGGGGCCCCAGGGGGTGGTTGCGCAGGCATCGGCGATGACATCGGCACCGGGGTAATGGCCGTGGGATCACTGCTGGTGATCCAGCAATTAGGCGAGCCGGGCGTTCAGCAGCTTTTCGACGAACCCCCAGCCGGTAGCGGCCTCTCCATGGGTGCCTCAGTGACCTGGACACATGCCCAAGCCAGCGCTCCTCTAGCCCCAAGTGCAGGAGCACCTCCCGCAACAACAGCTGGCAGTCGCGGCAATGCTCAAGCAGCTCCATGGCGCTGCGGCCCCCATCGGCCAGACAAAGGCGAACCACCAGATCGGCCAGCAGGAGCTCCTGTTGGGACCACGGCACCATCCACGCCGCCTGGGACAAGGTGGCGCGTGGCGCGGAACAAGCGGGCGTGAGGGGTGCGGTCAACATGGGGGAGGGCGACCAGAGTAGGGGAGGACAACTTAAAGGCAGCATAACAGCATCGTGATACATCGTTGATGGTGTAGCCAAGTTCTGCGTTGACCCGCTAGCGCGTTGACCCGCTATCGCGCAGGCCCGCTAGCGGGTTGCTGGTCTAATGTTGTTTTGGCCCCCTCCTGGCCACTTCCCTCCCCGATCCACTTCATGGAAGCCCTGGCCGAGTACTTCAAGGTGTTCTCCGAGCCCAACCGGCTGGCGGTGCTGGAGGCCCTGCGGGACGGTCCCCTCAACGTCACGGCGGTTGTGGAGTCCACGGGGCTGAGCCAGGCCCTGGTGTCGAAGCACCTCAAGCTGCTCACCATCGCCGGGGTGGTGCAGCGCCAGCCCGAGGGCTCCCTGGTGTTTTACGAGGTGATCGACAAGGCCGTGTTCAAGCTTCTCGGTCAGGCCGAGAAGCTGCTGCTAGCCACCCGACGCCACCAGCTCGATGCCCTTGCCGCCATCCTCTGATGGCCGGCGGCGAGCGGTCTCCGCAATCGCTGGAGGAGCTGAATAGCGCCCTGGCCGCTGGCCAGTGCCAGTTTCCCGGCATGCGGTTGCGGGATCTTGACGGGGTGGATCTAGACCTCTCCAACTGCGATCTGCGCGGCAGCTGCTTCAAGGAGGCGCGCTTCGGCCGGGCGCGCTTCCACCGATCCCAGCTTGAGGGCTGTCGTTTCCAGCAGGCCTTGCTTTGGGGCGCCGACCTTTCGGAAGCCCAGGCTCAGCGGTCCTTCTGGCATGAGGCCGACCTCTCCGGCTCGCGGCTCCAGGGCATTGATTTCACCGCAGCTTTCATGCACCGCTGCTGCCTACGCGGTGTGGTGGCCGCCGGCAGCCGCTGGCAGCAGGCCCCTTTGGTGGAGGCCGACTTCCGCAGCGGGCTCGATCAGCTCACCGATCTGGGCGGCGCAGATTTCCAAGGGGCCGATCTCAGCTTTGCCCTGCTGCAGGGGGCCCAGCTGCACGGTGCCGATCTGCGCGGTGCCTGCCTCTATGGAACGGATCTGCGCCAGGCTGATCTGCGGCAGGCCAACTTGAGGGGCTGTGATCTGCGGGATTGCAACCTGGAGGCTGCCCAGCTGGAAGGCGCCCAGCTGGAAGACGTTCAGTTCAAACGTGACCCTTCCTCCTAACGGCATGGACAGCACCCCGCCAGGGAGCCGCCTGGGCGCCTGGGTCTCACAGCAGAGTTCGGTGATCAGCTCCGGCTCGATGCTGGAGATGCCGAGGGAAGCACTGAAGCGCCGCTTTGCCGGCACAGAGGTTCCCCTACCGACCGGCTAGATCCCCGAGCACGCGGCGCCCTGCGTTGCACATTTCATGAACCGTGTGGTGGATGGTGTTGCCATAGCTCGCTGAATAGGCACCCCCCCGCTGCCCACGGTCCGTGCTTGTGCCAAGGGTTCTGCCGTCAATGCTGGAGGTGCTTGAGCGGGAGGGCTGTCCAGAAAGGCACAAGTTGACGCTGCAATTCTGCTGAGGCATAACAAATACATTGTATCGGCTTAGGTGGCTACCCTTTTTACGGCCTGATCCGCTATCCTGATCAAGTTCCAAGGCAATTCCCCTCTCCGATGGACGATCGGGCCAAGCACTTCAAGGTTTTCTCGGAACCAAGCCGCCTGGGCGGGGTGGTGCACCGGCTCCCGCAGGACTCCCTGGGGTTTGATGAAGTCGTGGACAAAGGGGTGTTCAAGCTGATTGGCCAAGCAGAAGAGCTGCTCTTGGACAATCGCGTTCAAAAACCTGAAGCCTTGGCAGCCTTTCCCCATGACAGGTGACGCAGCCGCCATTGCTGCGGGCGAGTGCGATGTCCCCGACCTCGACTGCAACGACATCCATGGAGGTGGCCGGTTTCAAGCGGCCCTTATTGCTAAGTCACGCCTCCGTTGGGTCAATCCCAGGGGCTGCCGGCTGCAAAACGCCGTCTTCAGCGATGCCTGGATGCATCGCTGCTGCTACAGGGGAGTGGGGGCAAGCGGCAGCACTTGGGCTGGGGCTCGATTGTCAGATGCCGACTTCCTTAGCGGTCAAAAACAACCCACCGATCTGGGCAGGATTCGGCTGGTTGGCGCTTCGGAGTTTGGATCCAGTGGACACCATTAGCAGTCAACTCCAAGACGCCAGACGAGAGCGGGAATCAATCCTGCGCCTTGCTCCCTATGTGGTGGGCCGCAGTCGGAGGGGGGTGGTGGGCCGTAGCCCCTATGCCCGAAGCTTGCGGGCCGCCATCGCAGCGGCCAGCACCAACCCCGATCGGCAGACGGTGCTGATCAGCGGCGAACCAGGCCTTGAAAAAGACAACATTGCAGCCCTGGTTCACTTCGGCTCCCGGGAGCGCCGTTCACTCCTGATTCGGATCGACGCGAGCCTCTTCCCCGCAGATGGAGGAGAGCTATTTCAAGCCTCCATCTGGGGGCCGGCCCTACTGAGCTGCCTGGGAAAGGGCACTCTCTTGATCGATCGCCTCGATGCAGCGCGGCCCGAACTCAGGCCCTTGCTGGTGGCCTTGGCCGTCAACGGCAACTGGCCAGGTGGCACCGCACCCATTGGCGCCAGGGTGATCTTCACAGCGGAAAGTCCGGTGCCGGAGCTCGATGGGCTTGTTCAGCGCATCCGGGTGCCTCCATTGCGGGTGCGGCGCCAAGACCTGGGTGACTGGATCCGATATGACGTGCGCCAACTCAGCCGCAAATTTGGCTGGGCCAGGCCACCAGAGGTGCCTGAAGTTGTGGTGAAGCGACTGCAGAGCCATGACTTTGCCAACAACCTGCGCGAGCTCGATGTGATCATTGAGCGGGCCCTGCAGCAGGCGAGCCGCCAGGAACCCATGGGCGAGCCGGCGGTGCTGCCAGAGGACGTCTTTTGGACCAGTTCCCTGCCCAGCCTTCACCGCTTCGAAATCTGGCGCTGGAAGCCCCAGCTGAGAAATTTGATGCGGGCGCCATGGCTCTGGAATGGTCTGTTGTTTGGCTTGATGAGCTGGCTTTTTGTGGCGGTGAATCTGGCCCTGTGGCTGGGGCCACAGGAGCGGATCCACAACGGAATGCTGAATCTGTTCTGGGCCTGGTGGTGGCCGTTGATCCTGCTGGGATTTCCCTTGGTGGGACGCCTGTGGTGCTCGTTTTGCCCCTTCATGGTGTGGGGCGAAATCGTGCAACGGCTCGCCGCTGCATTGGGCTGGAAGCCCAGGCCCTGGCCCCGGGGCAATACCGACCGCTGGGCTTCCCCGACCCTGGCTGCTGGCTTTGCCGGCATCCTGCTCTGGGAGGAGCTGGGTGACCTTGAAAACACTGCCTGGCTGAGCAGTTGCCTGCTGCTGGCGATTACCGCCGGAGCGGTCATTGGGTCGTTGCTGTTTGAAAAGCGCTTTTGGTGCCGCTATCTCTGCCCCGTGGGCGGCATGAACGGCTTGATGGCAAAGCTCTCGGTGCTGGAATTGCGTGCAGAGGCAGGCACCTGCAGCGGTAGCTGCAGCAGCTACGCCTGCTTCAAGGGAGGACCCGCCGAAGGGGAGGGGCTGGCCAGCGCGGGCTGCCCCCTTGGTACCCATCCGGCCCACTTAAACGACAACCGCAATTGCGTTCTGTGCCTGACCTGCGCCCAGGCATGCCCCCATCGATCAGTTCAACTCCGCCTCCGTCCCCCAGCTGCGGATCTACAGCGCCGGATGACAGCTCCAGATGCTGAAAAATTACTGATGCTCGTGCTGTTTGGGGGGGTGTTACTGCACTACTGGGAACCCTTTCTGGGTTGGCTCAACTGGGCACCAGACAGTCTCAAGGAGGGCCCCCTGCTACCGCGAATGGGGATTGGGCTGATCACCCTTGGGGGCCCCCTGATGCTCGCAGGTTGGTGGCCCAAACCCTGGCTCTATGGCTTTTTGCCCCTGGTGTGGGCACTGCTGCTGGCCCGCCACCTACCAACGGGACTGGCGGAAGCGGGCCAATTGCTGCCGGTGAGCCTATGGCCGTGGCTCGGGAAGCAGGCCTTCGGCCTCCCGTGCTGGAGCGCCGCGCCCGATGTGATCGCCTTTTGCCAGAGCGTAGTCCTGTTCATTGGCACTCTTTGGAGCCTGGTTATGGTGCGCCGGCTGTTAAGTCGCCGGCAGGAGCGGGCTCTGGCCTCCGGGATGGCACTGTCGACTGCCATCTTGGGCCGTTGGCTGATCGGCGCCTAGGAGTTTGTAGCGGATAGGGCCGCGGGGCAGGTCATGCTCGCGGCGGTCACCACCGCTGGGGCCAGCCAGCAGGTAACAGCAGTCACCGATTGGGGGTCGGCTCGTCCAACTCCGCGACCAAAACAACAGCCTTCACGATAACAATACAACAGCTTTTACGATAACAACACAACAGCCTTCGCGATAACAACACATCAGTTCAGGATTAAGGAGGCTCTGGAAAACCCGAGCAATTCGCGCGAAAATACCCGTGTAATTGCAGGTACGGACTGGGTTCATGGGCAGCAAGCAGCTCGGATTCGGTGATTACGAGCAATCCACTGCTAAAAAACGCACCAGGCGGGAGCGATTTCTGGGCGAGATGGAAAATGTGGTGCCGTGGAAAGCACTGATTGATCTGATCGAACCCCATTATCTCAAGACCAGCTCCAAGGGTGGTCGCCCGCCCTATCCGCTTGCGACCATGCTGCGCATCCATCTACTGCAGCAGTGGTACGACCTCAGCGATCCACCGATGGAGGATGGGCTGATCGAGGCACCGATGATGCGCCGATTTGCAGGGATCGACATGATCAGCGATCAAGCAGCCGAGCGGCAGGCCAACATGCGATCTACATTCCTTTGTTGCTGCTCGCTCAGAAAAGCGCTTGCTACTTATAATAGTAAAAGCCGGCTCCGCCGGTGGCCTCACTGTTCTTGCCGTGGCGCACCGACTCAGCTCAATACGCGAGGCTGATAAGGGCATAGTGCTGGAGCAACGCCGTGTGGTGGAGCGAGGCAGCCTTGCCGAACTGAAGGCGCTGGATGGCTTTTATGCCGAGCTCTGGCGCCGTCATGCCAGCGAACCTTCTCCCCGGGAGAAGGCCTGTGAGTCGCGCCCCGCTGCCGCCGTGGGATCCCGTCACCGCCACGGCCAGCGGTGATCCTGCCAGAATCCACCGCCGCGGAAGACCCCTCCCCACCGCCAGGGCATGGCGGGCACCCAGGTTGTGAGCTTCCCCTGCTGAAAGACAGGTTGGAGAGAGGATCACGCGTGCTTCTGGCCAATGGCTCAGTTCGTGATTAAAGCCATGGATCGCAATATGGAAGCCTTCAGGCAGGCGAAGATGGTGTTTTTATCTCGGTAGGCTGCTATGATAATAGAAGCTTTTAGAGTTAATTTGCGGCCCAACTGTCTCGCATAAGTTTTCGTCATATTGTCATGCTATTCTGGGTTTGCCAGTCAGTCTGCATTTGTAATACTTCCCTATGCGGCCCGTGCCCGAGGTCCGGCTTGCCATCCATCACTCGTCAGCCGTTGTGAGGAGAGGGCCACCATGCCGAGCTGATGCCCCTGGATGGTTTCTATACCTCACTTTGGAATCGCCAGGCCCATCAATCCAGCCAACCCAGTGAAGTGCAAGGGTTGAACTGTTCCCCATCACTTTGAACATGGCGCCGATTCACCGAACCCGTCCGACTCTCCAACCACTCCATGCGCTCACCCTCCCTCACCCTGGTGATGCCCACCATCGGCTGGGATGACACCTTCTGTCGCTGCGCCCGGGCAGCCCTTGCCGGGCTGGAGCCCGGCGACGAAGCCCTGGTGGTTTTCGACGGGATGCCGCCACCGGCTCCCACCTGGCTGCTGGAGAGCGGTGCCCTACTTCTAAACACCGGCCTGCGGCAGGGGCCTGCCGCGGCCCGCAACCTTGCTGCCCGATCGGCCCACGGCGTGATCCTCCTGTTTGTGGATGCCGACGTGGAACTGCACCCCGACGCGATCGAACGCATCCGAGCCTGTTTCTGCGCCAATTCAACCCTGTCAGCGCTATTCGGCAGCTACGACGACCGCCCCGCCGCCCCGGGGGTCGTGAGCCGCTTCCGCAACCTGTTGCACCACCACACCCATAGCAGCCATCCTGGCCCAGTCTCCACCTTCTGGGCCGGCTGCGGTGCCGTGCGGCGGCAGTCGTTCCTGGCCCTTGGCGGTTTTGACGCGGCGGCCTACGACCGCCCTTGCATTGAGGACATCGAATTCGGCCTGCGCCTCAGCGACGCCGGCGGGCGGATAGAGCTGGATCCCTCCATTCAGGGCACCCACCACAAGCGCTGGACCCTC
>CAMDVN010000031.1 GCA_945877595.1 Cyanobium sp. NIES-981
GGCCGCCACCGCCGACGATGTGGCCCAGATCGCCCTGCAACTGGGCTTTGAATTTTCGGGAGATGAACTGTTGCGCGCCTCTGGCCAAAAATTTGATCGGGTGACCGTGCGCAAAAGCGACATTCCCGGCGAATACAACTAAACTGCTCAAGGCAGTCATGAATCCCATGAATGGCCTGGATGGATGAATGGCCTGGATGGATGAATGGGCATGGATGTCGATGTCGATCTCGGTTTCGATATCGATGTCGATATCGGTATCGGTATCGATATCGGTTTCACCGTGCCGTCAACCCACCAACAACCCACCTTCACGACCCAGGCTGGCTTCAGCGCTGCGCAGATCAAACAGCAGGTCCTCGAGCGTCAACTCCTGCAACGCCCGTAGCCGGGCCCTCTCGAGCCGCTGCTCCAGGGCCCGGGTGACCTGTTCGGCCGCCGGTTGGGGGCCGGAGGGCTCGGGGTTGGGGGATATGGGTGACACCGCAGAATCAGGCTCCTGCAACGCCTCTAGCACCGCAGCCAGGCTGATCTGACCGGTCGCTCGGGCCAGGCGGTACCCCCCCAGGCGGCCGCGCCGTGCCACCAGCAGACCGGCACGGCGGAGCCGCAACAGCAGCTGCTCAAGCATGGGCTCCGGCAGATCCTGGGCACGGGCCAGCGTGGGGGTTGACTGCCAGGTCTGTGGGTCGGCCGCCAGCAGCAGCAGGGCCTTGAGGGCATGGCTGGCCTGCTTGGAGAGCATGACGGGCGCTGGCGCCTCAGCCCTTGAGCGCGGCGGCGCTGCTGTTGAGCCGCTCCAGCACGTGCTCCAGGGTGTAGCCAAACAGGGCCGGATCGGGGTCCCTGCCGCCCAGGTCTGCCAGGCCCAGCTCGGCCCAGCGGTCGCTCACCCGCTGCTCAAGATCGGCGGAGCGCCCCAGGGGCTCGCCCCATTCGTGACGTTTCTCGGGCCCCACCTTGGTGGTGGCATCGATCGCCAGGCGTCCCCCCAGCCCCAGGCGCTCGCTGGCAAAGTCGAGAGTGTCAAACGGGGTGTCCTCCAGCACGAACAGATCGCGCTGCGGATCGACCTGGGCGCTGATGGCCCAGATCACCTGGCGAGGATCGCGAATGTTGATGCTCTTGTCGACCACCACCACGAATTTGGTGTAGGTGAACTGGGGCAAGGCACTCCAGAAGGCCATGGCTGCCCGCCTGGCTTGGCCCGGGTAGGCCTTGTCGATCGCGATCACGGCCAGCTTGTAGCTGAGACCCTCCATCGGCAAAAAGAAATCGACGATCTCGGGAATCTGCTGCCGCAAAATCGGGGTGTAGATGCGGTTAAGAGCGATGGCCAACATCGCGTCTTCCTTCGGGGGCCGGCCGCTGAAGGTGGTGAAATAAATCGGATCGCGCCGCTGGGTGATGCACTGGATGCGCATCAATGGCGAATCCTCGGTGCCGCCATAGAAGCCCATGTGATCCCCGAAGGGACCGTCGGCCAGCACTTCGCCTGGGGTGATCGTGCCCTCAAGCACCACTTCGCTATGGCTGGGCACCTCCAGATTGACCGTCTTGCATTTCGCTAACCGCACCCCCTCGCCGGCGTAGATCCCCGCGAACAGCCATTCGCTCAACTGCACCGGGATCGGAGTTGCGGCCGCCAGCACCAGGAGGGGATGCACGCCGATGGCGATGGCGATCTCGAGCTTTTTACCCAGGGCCGCCGCCTTGCGCAGGTGGCGTGCACCACCACGCACGCTCAGCCAGTGCACGGTCATGCTGTTGATCGACTGCTGCTGCAGCCGGTAGACCCCCACATTGGGGGTGCCTGTTTCGGGATCCTTGGTGATCACCAGGCCCAGGGTGATGATCCGGCCGCCGTCGCCGGGCCAAGGACGCAGGAGTGGCAGGGCGTTGAGGTTGACCTGGTCGCCCTTGAACACCTGCTGGTGGCAGGGAGGGGTCAGGTCCAAATCAGGCCGGGCCTTGAGCACATCGAGCAGAACCGAGCCGAAGCGCACCGCCTCCCGGACCCCCTTGGGGGGCCGGGGCTGCTGCAGCAGGGCCAGGCGCTCGCCCAGGGCCTCGAGCTCTTCAGCCCGTTCCATGCCCATGCTCCAGAGCACCCGCTCCTGGGTGCCCATCAAATTGACCGCCACCGGCATCGAGCTGCCAATCACGTTCTCGAACAGCAGCGCTGGTCCGCCCATGGCCAGCACCCGATCGGCGATGGCAGCCAATTCCAGATCGGGGTCAACCGGAGCGCTAATACGCCGCAACCGCCCCCGCTGCTCAAGCAGTTCAAGGAACCCCCGCAGGTCACGGCGACTGCGCTGGCTCAACACGGGCGCTGCCATGGACGCTGCCAATGAACAATGGGGAGGTGCCTACTGTGACGCACCCCTCCGGCCGCCGCGTTTCCCGTGCAGATCTCCTATTTCCCCACCTCCGAGGCCGTTCCACCGGTGGTGCCGGTGGCCGAGGGGGGACCCGATGCCGCCGTGGTGATCGATGTCTTGCGGGCCACGACCACCATTGCCTGGGCCCTTGAGAATGGTGCCGAAGCGATCGAGGCCTTTGCCGACCTCGCCGCCCTCGAAACCGCGGCCCAGGCCTGGCCGGCCAGCCAACGCCTGCGGGCCGGCGAACGGGGCGGCCAAACGGTGGCGGGCTACGACCTGGGGAATTCCCCCCTGGCGGTGACCCCGTCGGTGGTGGGGGGCAAGCGCATCTTCATGAGCACCACCAACGGCACCCGCTCCCTGGCGGCCGTGCGCGATGTGCCCCTGCTGCTCACCGCCTGCCTGCCGAACCGCAGCGCCGTGGCTCGGCGCCTGCTGCAACGCCAGTGCGAGACCGTATGGATCGTGGGCAGCGGCTGGGAAGGCGACTATTCCCTCGAGGACAGCCTGGCCGCCGGTGCAGTGGCCTCAGCGGCCACCGAGCTGGCGGTGGCCCCCCACCGGGGGGTGAGCCTCGGCAACGACGAGATGCTGGCCGCCCTAGCCCTCTGGCAGCAGTGGCACCTTGACACCGAAACCTGCCTGCGGGCTGCGAGCCATGGCCAGCGTCTGATCAGGCTGGGCAACCACGACGCCGACTTCGCCTGCTGTGCCGCCGTCGACAGCCTCCAGGTGGTGCCGGTGCAGGCCGAGCCAGGCGTGCTGCGCCGCAGCTAACCACGAGGGGCCGTGAGGAGTCCCCTACAGTTGGAAAGAACGATTCAGGAGAGGTGGTGAGCAGTTTTCTTGCCGCAGCCGTGCAGCTCACCAGCACTCCCGATCCGGATGCCAACTTTGCCGCCGCCGAAGAGCAGATCGAGCTGGCGGCTCGCCGCGGCGCCGAACTGGTGGGTCTGCCCGAAAATTTCGCCTTCATGGGCGCCGATGCCACCCGTCTGGAGCTGGCACCCAGTCTGGCTGAGCGCTGCAGCCGTTTCCTGGTGACCATGGCGCGCCGCTATCAGGTGAGCCTGCTGGGTGGCGGCTTCCCGGTGCCGGCAGGGGAGGGTCTCACCTTCAACCGAGCCGAGCTGGTCAGCCAGGAGGGCCAACTGCTGGCCCGCTACGACAAGATCCACCTCTTCGACGTGGACCTCCCCGACGGCAACACCTACCGCGAATCAGCCACCGTTCAACCGGGCGACAACTTGCCCCCCGTGGTGGAGGTGCCGGGACTGGGCCGTGTTGGCCTGTCCATCTGTTACGACGTGCGTTTTCCCGAGCTTTACCGACATCTGGCCGACTCCGGGGCCGATGTGCTGATGGTGCCCGCCGCCTTCACCGCCTTCACTGGCAAAGACCACTGGCAGGTGCTGCTGCAGGCCCGGGCGATCGAAAACACCGCCTACGTGATGGCCCCAGCCCAGACCGGGTTCAACTATGGCCGCCGCCAAACCCATGGCCACGCCCTGGTGATCGACCCCTGGGGCACGGTGCTGGCCGACGCCGGTGTGGCTCCGGGCTTGGCGGTGGCCCCGATCGACCCCGGTCACGGCACCCGGGTGAGGGCCCAGATGCCCAGCCTCAAGCACCGTCGACCGGCTCTGTTCTGAGCGCCCCGACGTGCGCTTGAACCGGGCCCTGCTGCGCCCCCTGACCGGCGCCCGCCTGGGCTCTGCTGTAGGCCTGGGCTCTGCCATAGGCCTGAGCTCTGCCGTAGGCCTGGGTTTTTGCGTAGGCCTGGGTTTTGCCCTGGGCCTGGGCACTCTGGGGGCCCAGGCCTCAAGCCTTGGGGCCTGGGCCCTCAGCCAACAAGGTGTGTTGGAGCTCCGCACCAGCCCCAATGCAGAGCTCAAGGCTTTTTTTGAGGCCGGCAGGCTGGGCCGGGGCCCCAGGCTCTGGATCGATTTGCCAGGAGCCCCGAGCCGCAGCCGCAGCCTCCGGGGCAACGGCCCGCTGCGCGAGGCTCGCATCGGTCGGCCCGATGCCCAGACCACCCGCCTGGTCCTCGAATTCCAACCCGGCACCAGCCTTGACCCCCAGCAACTGCGGCTCGTGGGCACCGCCGCTGACCGCTGGCGACTGGAGCTCAAGGGTCTGGCTACAGCAGAGCTCCTGGGCCTGGGGGAGGGCGATCTGGAGGCCCCAGCACCCCAGCGCTACGCAGGATTGGCCCCGCGCCAATCGTCAGCTGTCTTGTTTCCAACCTCCCCAACCCCGCTGTCTGCCGATGGGTTGCCGGTGGTGCCCCGTGACCGCTTCAAGGTGGTGATCGACCCCGGCCACGGCGGCCCTGATCCCGGTGCCGTGGGCATCGGTGGCCTGCGCGAAACCGATGTAGTGCTGGACGTTTCGCTGCAGGTGGCCCGTTTGCTGCAGGCCCGAGGAGTGCAGGTGCTGATGACCCGCACCTCCGAGATCGATGTGGACCTACCGCCCAGGGTCGCCCTGGCCAACGGCAGCGGCGCTGATGCCTTTGTGAGCATCCACGCCAATGCTTTGAGCATGAACCGCCCCGATGTCAACGGTATCGAGACCTTCTATTTCGAAGCCTCAGGAGCCCGCTCCCGCGCCCTGGCCTCAGCCCTGCAGCGCCAGATGCTGGCCATCTCGCCGGGCAGCCCTGATCGGGGCGTTCGCACGGGACGTTTTTTCGTGATCCGCCGCACCACGATGCCGGCGGCCCTGATTGAGATGGGCTTCCTCACCGGAGCGTCCGATTCACGGCGCCTGGCCGAACCCGAATTTCGCCGACGCATGGCTTTGGCCCTGGCGACCGCCGTTCTCTCCTACCTGGGGTCGCTGCCATGAGTTTGCGGGTGGGGTTGTTTGACAGTGGCCTCGGCGGGCTCACGGTGCTGCGCCTGGTGCATGCCCACTACCCCCATTCCCCCTGCCTGTACTTGGGGGATACGGCCCGGGTTCCCTACGGAGAGCGCAGTGTCGATGAAATTCGCAGCATCTCCGCCGAGGTGGTCCGGTGGCTCAAGGCCCAGGGAATCGGGGCCCTGGTGATGGCCTGCAACACCTCCAATGCCCTCGCCCTCGATGTGGCCGTGGCCGAGGCGGGGGTCCCTGTGGTGGGCCTGATCGACAGCGTGGCCAGCACCCTCACCGCAAAACGGGTGGGGATTCTGGCCACTCCGGCCACGGCCGCCAGCGGCGCCTACCGGCGGGCGATCCATGCCTGCAACCCCGAGGCCGCTGTGCTGGAAGTGGGCTGTGGAGCTTTTGTGCCGCTGATCGAACGGGGCGATCGCCAAGGACCCGAACTGCGCCAAGCCGCCATCGGCTATCTGGCCCCCCTGATCGAACACGGCGCTGAAGCGATCGTGCTGGGCTGCACCCACTACCCCCTGCTGGCCCCCTTGCTGCGCCAGCTGCTGCCCGACCACGTGCAGTTGGTGGATCCGGCCCTGGCCGCCGTCGACCGGCTGGGACCCCTGCTCGCCAACCTCGGAGACATCCCAGAGGGGGAGCTACACCAGACCCCGGGCGAGCCGATTCCCCTTGCCCAAACCCGCCTCTGCGTGACTGGGTGCGCCATCAGCTTTGCGGCCGCCGCCGCCGATTGGCTTGGCACGGTGCCCCAAGTTGAGCAGGTGCAGCTGCGGTCATCGGCCTGAGGCTTCTAGGATCAAATGAAGGCGGAGGGTATGTGGCAACGGTTGCAGAGCTGCTCCAGCCCGTCGAGGCTGATCTCGATGCCCTGCTCGCCGATCTGCGCAGCCTGATCGGCGCTGGCCATCCCATTCTTCAAGCCGCCGCCGAGCATCTGTTTGCCGCGGGCGGCAAACGGCTACGGCCCGGCATTGTGCTGCTGATCTGCCGGGCGATCAGCCCCGATGGCGCGCTGAGCCAGCGCCACCGGCGCCTGGCCGAGATCACCGAGATGATCCACACCGCCTCGCTGGTGCACGACGACGTGGTCGACGAAGCCGCAACCCGCCGTGGCGTGGCCACGGTGCACAGCCGCTTCAACCACCGGGTGGCCGTGCTGGCGGGCGACTTCCTGTTTGCCCAGGCCAGCTGGCACCTCGCCAACCTCGACGACCTCGCGGTGGTCAAGTTGCTCAGCCGCGTGATCATGGATCTGGCCGATGGTGAAGTCCGTCAGGGCCTGTTCCGCTACGACACCGGCCAGAGCTTCGAGACCTACCTCGAGAAGAGCTACTGCAAAACCGCCTCCCTGATTGCCAACAGCGCCAAAGCAGCCGGAGTGTTGTCGGCCCTGCCCGACACCCAGCTCGATGAGCTCTACCGCTTTGGTCGCCAACTGGGGCTCGCCTTCCAAGTGGTCGATGACATCCTTGATTTCACCGGAAGCGACGTCCAACTCGGCAAACCCGCCGCCAGCGACCTGGCCTCCGGCTACCTGACGGCACCGGCGCTTTACGCCCTCGAAGAGCGTCCCGCTCTCTCCGGCTTGATCGAGCGGGAGTTCAGCCAAGACGGTGACCTGGAGCAGGCCCTCGAGCTGGTGCGCGGCTGTGAGGCCATTCCCCGTTCGCGGGCACTCGCCGAAGGGTTTGCCCAGGAGGCCCTCGAAGCCCTGGCCTGGCTTCCGGCTTCAGAATCCTGCCGCGCCCTGAGGGCCCTCCCTGACTTCGTGCTCAGTCGTCTGTACTAGAGGACTTGAGGCCCTGCGTTGCGTGATCACCTCCGCACTCGGCGGCGGCCCCCTCAGAAGGTGACCTCGGCCAGGGAGCGCAGGCAGCGCACCTGATCGGGGTAATGGCCAGGTTCCCGGTCAGATGGCAAGACCACGATCACCTGGCAGCCCGCCGCCACCGCTGAACGGGCCCCGGCCAGGGAATCCTCAAAGGCCCAACACAGGCTGGGATTAACGCCCAAACGTTGGGCCGCCAACAGAAACACATCGGGGGCTGGCTTGCCGGCCTTGAGCTCTGGATCGTCGCCATGGACCCGGGTCCTGATCATCTCGAGCCAGGGGTGGGGGGCGGCCTTGAGGGCCACGGCCTGCCGGGCACTGCTGGTAGCCAGGGCCATGGGAATCTGGAGCTCGAAGCAGCGGGCCACGAGTTTGCGGGCACCCGGCATGGCCGAAGCCTGCACCAGCAGGGCTTCGGCGATCGGCTGACGCACAGCCAGCAGTTGTTCACGGCTGGGCACGGGGGTCATCACCTCCCCAATCCAGCTGCACACCTGGGCCGCACACTCAAGGCGGCGCCGCCCTTGAAGGGCCATCAGTTCTGCGGGGCTGAGCAGGCGCCCAAAATGGGCTGCAGCCTCAAGCCAGGCGCGGGCGTGAAGTGGTTCGGTATCCAGCAGCAGACCATCCAGGTCAAACAGGCAGGCAGCAGGGTGGGCGTGGGCCATCACACCATTCTCAACGACCAACTCCATGGCCCGTTACAGCCCGGTCCTGGGGACGCATTCCTCGCTTGAATGGCGCCATCGCCCGCCGCCCCCGATTCCGAACGCCATGAGCCAGGCCCAATCTGCCGACCCAGGGGCGGCGCCCACGATCGAATCGGTGCTGCAGGAGCAGCGTCTGTTTGAACCCCCGGCCGAGCTGGCCGCCGCTGCCCGCATCGGTTCAATGCAGGCCTATCGAGACCTCTGCGCCCGCGCTGAAAGCGATCCCGACCGCTTCTGGGGCGACTTGGCCCGCAGCGAGCTGCACTGGTTCAAGCCCTTCGACACCGTGCTCGACTGGAGCCAGCCCCCTGTGGCCCGCTGGTTTGAAGGCGGCAGCACCAACCTCAGTTTCAACTGCCTGGACCGACACCTGGACGGCCCCCGGGCCCACAAACCCGCCCTGATTTGGGAAGGGGAACCAGGCGACACCCGCACCTTCACCTACCGGCAGCTGCACACCGAGGTGTGCAAAGCCGCCAACGCCCTTAAGGCCCTCGGGGTGGGCAAGGGCGATCTGGTGGCGCTCTACATGCCGATGGTGCCAGAGGCGGCGATCGCGATGCTGGCCTGCACCCGGATCGGTGCGCCCCACTCGGTGGTGTTTGGCGGATTTTCGGCCGATGCCCTGCGTGACCGGCTGATCGACGGCCAGGCCAAGCTGGTGATCACGGCCGATGGGGGCTTCCGCAAAGACAAGCCCGTGCCGCTCAAGCCAGCGGTCGACGAGGCCTTGGGCGCCAATGGCGGCGCCCCCAGCGTCGAACAGGTGCTGGTGGTGCGGCGCATCGGAGCTGGCGCGGGCGGTGACGCTATGGACGCTCAGAGCGCTGGCGGTGGTGACGGTGGCCCCGCCGACTGCCCAATGGTCGCGGGCCGCGACCATTGGTGGCACGCCCTGGTCGACGGCCAGGGCGAAACGTGCCCGGCCGAGCCCATGGCCAGCGAAGACCGGCTGTTTGTGCTCTACACCTCCGGATCAACCGGCAAACCCAAGGGGGTGGTGCACACCACCGCCGGCTACAACCTCTGGGCCCACCTCACCTTCCAGTGGATCTTCGACATCCGCGACGACGACATCCACTGGTGCACAGCTGATGTGGGCTGGATCACCGGCCACAGCTACATCGTGTATGGCCCCCTCTCCAATGGGGCCACCACGGTCATGTATGAGGGTGCCCCCAGGCCCAGCAAACCGGGCGCCTTCTGGGAGGTGATCGAGAAGCACCGCGTCACGATCTTCTACACCGCCCCCACGGCAATCCGGGCCTTCATGAAAAGTGGCCGTGCCGTGCCTGACCGCTACGACATGAGCTCGCTGCGGATCCTCGGCACCGTGGGGGAACCGATCAACCCGGAAGCCTGGATGTGGTACCGCGACGTGATTGGCCACAACCGTTGCCCGGTGGTCGACACCTGGTGGCAAACCGAGACCGGCGGCGTGATGATCAGCCCCCTGCCCGGTGCCACCCCCACCAAGCCCGGCTCCTGCACCCTGCCCTTGCCGGGAATCGTGGCCGACGTCGTCGACAAGGCCGGCCAATCCCAGGGCACCGATCAAGGGGGATATCTGGCGATTCGCAGGCCCTGGCCCGGCATGCTTCGCACGGTTCACGGTGACCCAGATCGCTTCCGCAAGAGTTACTGGGAGGAGGTGCGCCCCGCCGATGGCTCCCCGCTGTATTTCGCCGGTGACGGTGCCCGCCGCGACGCCGATGGCTACTTCTGGGTGATGGGCCGGGTCGACGACGTCATCAACGTCTCAGGCCATCGGCTCGGCACCATGGAGATCGAGAGCGCCCTGGTGAGTCACCCGGCCGTGGCCGAAGCCGCCGTGGTGGGCCGCCCCGATGCGCTCAAGGGGGAGGGCATCGTGGCCTTTGTGACCCTGGAGACCGGCCGCTCGGGCGATGGGGCCCTGATCGCGGAGCTGCGGCGCCACGTGGGCCACGAGATCGGCCCGATCGCCCGGCCCGACGAGATCCGCTTTTCTGATGCCCTGCCCAAGACCCGCAGCGGCAAGATCATGCGGCGCATCCTGCGGGCCCTGGCGGCTGGCGAGGAGGTGAGCGGCGACACGAGCACCCTCGAGGATCGCTCCGTGCTCGACGCCCTGCGGGTCTAAGCCGGTGGGTTCCTCCCCGAGCTATCGGACGACCCTGGCCTGGATCCTGGCCGCTGGCCTGGGCCTGCGCCTGGTGCTGGCCCTGATCATGCCGCCCGGTTACGACGAGAGCTACTACCTCTTTTACGGCCAGAATCCTGCCCTGAGCTATTTCGACCACCCTCTGGCCGTGGGGGTGTGGGCGGGGCTGGGCCATGGCCTCAGCGCGCTGCTGCCCGGCGATCCAGTGCTGGCGCTGCGGATTCCAGGACTGCTCAGCTACACCCTCGCCCTGGCGCTGCTGGCCGAAGCCACCCGCACCTGGTTTGGGGGCCGCGCAGGCCTGCTGGCGGCTGCGGTCGCCAGCCTCTCGCCGCTGCTGTTGGCTTGCGGCGGCCTGCTGCTCCTGCCCGACAGCCCCCTGGTCCTGGTGCTGAGCGTGCTGCTGTGGTGGCTGTCTCGCCACCCTCTGCATGGCAGCCGCACCCGCCTCGAATCGCTGAGCTTCGGGCTCATTCTGGGGCTGCTCACCCTTTGCAAATACCACGCCCTGCTGTTGATCCTGTCGTTGGTGGGATTGCGGCTGCTCCAGTCTGTCCAGACCCAAACGCTGCGCTGGCGCGATACCGGCCTGGTGTGGCTGGGTTGGCTTGGCGGTTCGGCCCCGCTCTGGATCTGGAACCTCCACAACGGCTGGGCCTCCTTCGCCTTCCACTCGGCTCGCACGGCCACGGCTGGTGGCTACCGCTTCGACGGCCCGCCCCTGTTTCTGCTCAGCCAGCTAGGGCTGCTGTTTCCAACCCTGGGGATCCTGCTGCTGCTGTCTCTGGGCCAGAAACCCGGACCCGATGCCCGCCAGGCAGAAGCCATCACCATGCTGCGCTGGCTAGCCATTCCCCAGCTGGTGGCCTTTCTGGTTCTGGCAGGACGCATGCAGGTGCTCTCCAGCTGGTTGGTGCCGGCCTGGTGGTTGCTGGTTCCCCTGGGAGGGCGCTGGCTGGCCAGCTCACCCGGCCCACGGGGTCTCTGGTTTCAGGTGCTGCGGTGGGGCACGGTGGTGAGCGTGCCCCTGCTGAGCCTTGTGGCCGCAGCCCACGTGCGCTGGGGCGTGGCCGGGGCCTTGCTGCCGCCGGCACTCGACACCTCAGGACAACTGATGACACCCCAGGCGCTGCGCCAGGCCCTGCGCCAAAACCCAAACCTCTGGCGGGCCCTCAGCGAAGCCCAGATCATCGCCTCAAACCGCTACGAGCTGCCCGGATTTCTCGCCTTGGCACTCCAGGGCTACAGCCCGGCCCAGTACACCACCTATTCGCTCGACAGCCGCGGCTTTGATCAGTGGCGAGTCCGCCTCAATCCCCAGGCGCGGCGTGGGGTTCTCTTTGCCGTGGTGGGGGATTACAACCCCGTGACGTCCCTGCGCCAACCCCTGGCGCAGGGACTGGGCTGGATGGTGCCTGAGCTCACTCCCCTCGGAGAGATCACCGTGAGACGGAGCGGCCAGCCGGCGGCGGTTCTGGAGTTCTACGCCTTTGATCCCTCCCGGGTGCAGCACCAGCTCCCGCCTCGCCCCAGTCAGTAATCAGCGTGACCAGTCGATCGATGCGCTCGGCGCGGCCCGGATCATCGGCCCACGCCCCCACCATCTGACGGCGCAGCCCAGCACTGGCGGGGCTGAGGTGATCTCCCGGCAACTCCCGCAGCTCCGAGGCATCGCGCTCTCGGCTGGTGAGGGCATCCAACAGCCGCGCGCTCTGATCGATCCGGTCTTGGGCAAAGCGCACCAGCAGGTTGCGGGGCTGGCCGTAGACCTGGCGCACCTGCTCCAGGGTGGCCGCCGGCGAAGGGCTGAATTCACTGCGAAACCCGAACTGCTGGCCCAGTTCAGCCAGCAGCGGCACGGAGCGTTCGGCTGAAAAGTTGTTGAAGCTCAAGGCCACCAGGGCTGAACTGTTGCGGCCGGCATCGGGGGCGAGCAGGTGCAGCTTGCAGCCGAGGCTGTGGCCCAAGCGCAGCGGGGCTGGGCCATCGCTCCTGGCAGCGCGAAAACTGCGCCAGGCCGCATTGGCCTGGTCTTGGTGATCAAACCCCGGTACATAGCTCCAGGCCTTCACTTGCCAGCCCAGGCCCACGAGAGCCTCAAGCAAGCGGCGGTAGCTGAGCTGGGGGGTGGCGGCCAAATAGCTGCCGCCGATGAATTCGATCGTGCCCCGGCTCGGCCGGGCCAGATCCGGATCCAGCTGCCAGATGTCACCGATCTGCCGCCAGCGCGCCATGGCTCGACTCAAGCCGCCTGCGTCTGCAACCGCTGCACAGCCTGCAGGGCCTCACGCCGATGGGCAGCACCATCGAGGAGGTTATTGAAGCAATGGCGAATCACCCCGGTAGCGTCGATCACGTAGGTGACACGCCCTGGCAACAGCAACAGGGCATTGGGCACCCCGAAGGCACGCCTGAGGCCCTGGCCTCGGTCGACAAGCAGCGGATAGGGCAGCTGGTGCCGCCCTGCAAAGCGCTGGTGGCTGGCGGCGTCGTCGCTGCTCACCCCCCAGACCTCAGCGCCGAGGGTTTGAAACTCGGTGTAGCTGTCACGGAAGGCGCAGGCTTCCATGGTGCAACCGGGGGTGTCGTCCTTCGGATAGAAGAACAGCACCAATGGGCGAGTCCCCAGTTGATCGCTGCGGCGTTCAACGCCGTTCTGATCGAGTAGGGCCACCAGGGGAGCACGATCCCCAACACCCACCGCCATGGCCATCGATCTGCAAGGCAATCACCCTAGACAGAGCTGAGACGATGGGGGCTGTGCAGAAGACCCGGCATGGGGGAGCAGCCCAATCTCTGGGAGCAAAACGACCTGCTCAGCATGCTGAGCGCAAGCCCGCCAGCAGGACAGCTAGCGCCAAAGGCAGCCGCAACGCCTGAGCCTCCACCACAACCGGGCCTTGAGGCCAAGCCAAGTCCGGAACCGGAACCGGAACAGGAATCGGAACCGGAGCCGGATCCGGAACCAGTGCCCCCATCAGAGCCGGAAACAAGGCCTGCTCCACAGCCTGAAGCTCGGCCTGAAGCTCGGCCTGAAGCTGGGCCTGAAGCTGGGCCAGAAGCAGTGCCAGCAGAAGCAGTGCCAACCCCCCAGCCGGAGCGCGAACCGATCGGCGCGGTGGCCCTACCGAGCTTTGCCACCCCAGCCAAGGCCACCCCGGGGCCGGGAACTCCCAAGACCCTGTTAATCCTCGACACCGAGACGACCGGGCTCAATCCCCAGTCGGGCCAGTGCATCGAGGTGGGGGCCATCCTGTTTCATGTGGGCCATCGGGCGGTGCTGAGCCAGGTCTCCTTTCTGATCGCCTGTGACCACAACCCAGCGGAGGCCATCAATGGCATCCCCGCCGAGGTCACCCGCCTGGATCAACCCTGGACCGCGGGCCTGGCCTGCTTCGAGGCGCTGCTCAACAGCAGTGACGCCGTGCTGGCCCACAACGTCGCCTTTGACCGGCAGTGGTTTGGCCAGCTCGATCGCCCTCTGCCCGCGATCCACAAGCCGTGGATCTGTTCGATGGAGGACATCCCTTGGCCGGCCGAGCGGCACCTGAAGCCCACGCCATCGGTGCGCGACCTGGCCCTCGCCTATGAAGTGCCCGTCTGGGCCGCCCACCGGGCTCTTACCGACTGCATCTACCTGGCCGAAGTGCTGCGGCGCTGCGATGACCTCGAAGCCCTGCTGTCAGCAGCCCAGCAACCGCGCAGCCTGTTTCGTGCCCAACTCAGCTACGCCGAGCGACACCGGGCCAAGCACGCTGGCTTCCGCTGGAACGATCCGGTGGCTGGCGCCTGGAGCCGCCGGCTCAGCCAAAGCGAAGCCGAAGCCCTGCCCTTCCCCGTTCAGCTGGTGAGTCAAGAGCCCGCAACCCGGTAGCACTGGCCCGCGAGCGCCTGAACGGGTCAGCCGATGCCGGTCTGAGCGCTGAATGCTCCCAAACCGGCATTTCGTGGTCAGTGTGGAGGGGTGTTGTGGAGGGGCCTTGGTGAAACAGCTGTCCCGACAGCCGTCTGGCTCTGATCCGCTGCAGATTCAACTGCGGCAGTGGCAGGCGGCCCGCACCTGGGCGCGACTGATCCGGGAGGCCGAGTCGCTCTGGCGGGTGGACGTGCGCGCCCTGCACCGCTTGGCGGCCCAGGAACTGGGTCAGCTGCAAGGAGAAGTGCCCGACATCCTGCGGCCCCAGGTGAACCGCTGGCTGCAGCGCTTCGGCGTGGCTACCCGGCTCTACGGCCGGCCAGGCCAGAGCCAAGCGCCCCTCCCAGAGCCCGACAAAAAGGTTGGGGCTCCCTAGCTTCACTGTCGCGTCAGCACAAGGCAATTGATCGGCCATCTCCTTGCTTGGTCGACATGCCCCGCACACAAAACTCCAGCAACTGTCGCTCAACAGGGCTCAGATCAACATGCCAACGTCCATGGTTTTGAACCTGACTGGACAAGATCGAAGGAGATCGTTAGTTGGCACGACCAATCGCAGCCAAGAATGCCGTACTGAATTGAACGACGGCTCGTTGGGTCTCAAGCTTTTCCAAGGCTTCAGAACCAGTGGTAAAGCAACCAAGATGATCTTTTGCCTTGAAGCTCCAACCGTTTTCCAGACGTGAAACAGCATGATCCTGGATCGCATCGCGAAGATCCGCATCGCGAAGATCACGCTCGTCTCCAGGCCCGACGCGAGGCACCACTTGCGCAGTGGCGCAACACCCCGAATCCCCTCGTCGACCAGGGCCTACTTCATGCCCACTCCTGGCTGCCCCCCTTGCCGAACCGTAAAGAAAATAAGAAGATCACAGATGCACGGCGTACCGAGAGCCTGATTGATCACGAATTGCAAGCCCAAGCAGGCTGAATAGCCATTTGGGGATTGGCAATTGGTCTGTATAATAAAAGTTGGTCATACTCTTTTGAGCATCATGATTCCTCAGGCTCAAACTCAGACCCAGACCCAAACTCAGACCAGGTCCATCTGGTTGCGACAGGCCCTGAACATTTGCATGGCAGGCTTGATCATCTCGCCACTGGCGTCCATCGCCAAACCGCAATACGGCTACTCAGGAAATGTAGGCCCGGAACAATGGGGAAAGCTAAGCCCTGAATACGCAAAGTGCTCAGACGGGTCCGAACAAGCTCCCGTTAATATTGTTTCAGCAGCAAGCAAGGTGATTGCCAACCCCCTGAGGCTTGTCACAGCCTACGGCCCAACCAAAGGGGATACGGTTGTCAACACAGGAACAACGATCCAAGTCAACACGGAGGGAAAACTCCAGATTGGCAGCACGCAATACAAGCTTCTCCAGTACCACTTTCATACCCCTAGCGAGGAGGCTATTAATGGTGTCCACTATGCCATGAATGTACATCTGGTACATCAAGACGCCGCAGGGAAATTGGCCGTCATTGGCGTTAACTTCACCGAGGGCTCACCCAATTCATTCATCTCAGAACTTTGGAAGCAACTGCCCAGCTCCAAAGGCCAAAACACCATTTCATCACTGCCATCCCTGGAAAAGGTTCTCCCATCCAAGCTTGACTACTACAGCTTCAAGGGCTCATTAACAACACCACCATGCTCTGAGGGAGTCAGCTTTTACATCCTCAAACAGCCGGTCACAATTTCACCTGCTCAACTCGCTGCTTTCCGCAAGCTTTATCCAATGAATGCCAGACCTCTGCAACCCTTGAACGAAAGGGTTATCCAGTCCAGCAACTAGGCCTTCGGTAGCGAAACACGACAACCCGGTTCATTGGTTAACCACACCAAAGAACCGCACGTCGTGCTTCAGCCCCATCGATCTGGAAGGAACGCTGGGGCTGAAGCACCCTCGCGCGGCGACGCCGAGGTGGTCCACAGGGTATGGGGAGCTTGCTGACGGCAGATCCAGCGTCAAGCCAACCGGAGCGCCAAGCCAAGCGGAGCCTCAAACCAATCGGCACGGATCTGGCAGGAAGCCACCAACAAAAAAACCGCTTCTGGTGAGAAGCGGCTCGAAAACTGGGGTTAAAGGCTTTGATTGAATCGGAGCGACAGGATTTGAACCTGCGACCCCCACTACCCCAAAGTGGTGCGCTACCAAGCTGCGCTACGCCCCGGTGAAAATGAAGTTACCACAGCGCTTTGCGCCGTTTGCTCCTGCGCAGCAAACGGGCTGACAAGCGATCCCTGCCCAGGCCCGCATAGCCCCTCAGCCGCAGCTGGCGGGCCTGCAAACGCAGCTCAGCCAGACTCATCGCCGCCAGGCGCAGCTCTGGCAGCTCACGCCAGGCCCGGGTGGGGCTGGGCAGCGGGGCCGAAACCCGGCTTTGCCAGAAGCCCAACAGCGCCCCACTGGCCATCCATTCCGGCACCAACACCACCAGCACAGCCAGCAGGCCATAGAGCTCCACCAAACCCTTCGGCAGGGGGTGGAGGGGCCTCTGCCCCTCAAGGAGATGACCAGCTCCCGAAGGGTGAGCAGCTTCGGGAGGATGGCTTTGCCGAGCACGGCTGCCTTGAGAATCGCCGTCCTGAGAATCACCTTCGGAGGTGGTGCCCCCGAGCTGCGGCGGCAACGGAGCATTCACAGCTGGGTCCCAGCAGAGGGCCAGCGTGGCGCCGCTGATAACGGTGCCTGAGATGAAGGTGCCTGGCGCACTGGCTGGCGCCATTGCAGGGGCTGGGGAGAGGGGCTCAGGCGCACCGTCCAGAAGATCAGGGCAAAGACCAGTCCAAGCGTGGCCAGCAACGCCACAATCACCACACGATCGGGAAGGGGATTCATCAGACGGATTCGGTGCGCATGCAGTCGGTGCGTTGGGGCAACTGCTCGAGGATGAGTTGGTCGCCCCGAAGGATCAGGGTCAGGAGGTCATTGCGGTAGACGAGACCCATGAGCTCAGATTGGGCCTGATTGGGGCCGTTGTCGCGAAACAGTGTGGTTCGGTAGCGGCCTGTGGTCAGGGAGGCCTGAGCATCATTGCGCTCCAGCACAATTGCACCCTGGCCCTGACAGATGTAGGTCTCGCGCACGGCGTAGTTCTCCCACCACGGTGATCCCTGCGCTAGCCCAGCGGGTGCCGCCAGGCCAAACCACAGCACCGACGACCACGCCGCGGCCATGGGGATCCGGGTCACAACCGGGGCAGCGAGCAGCGCAACGATCGGCAACGCCATCGGCTGGCTCAGCTCAAGCGGATCGGCGCATTGTCCCCGCGCAGCACGCAATGGGCAATCGACCAATCGAAGGCCTCCCAGACCCGCGGATCCAACCGGAACGCCGCGCCGGCAAAGGGTTCCAAACGGACGCCACTGGGCTGGGCCGAGCAGTAGGGCCGGCTGCCGGGGCGGGCCAGATACTGCTGATGCAGGTCTTCTGCTGCAAAAAATGAAACCTCGGCGCGAATCTCGGTGGTGATCGTGCCCAGCCCGGCAGCCTGGAGCTGGCGCTGGTACTGGTCGCGGCTGGCAAGGGCCAGCTGCAACAAGGCGGGGTCGTTCACATAGATCGCCGAGCGGTATTGGCTGCCGCGGTCGTTGCCCTGGCGGTCGCCCTGGGTGGGGTCATGGCACTCCCAAAACAACTTGAGCAGATCGCTGAAATCAATCTGGGCCGTATCCCAAACAACACGCACCACCTCGGCATGGCCGGTGCGGCCGCTGCAAACCTGGTCATAGCTGGGGTGATCAACCGATCCGCCGGCATAGCCCACCGCCGTGGTTACCACCCCCGGGAGACGCCAGAAGCCTTTCTCGGCGCCCCAGAAGCAGCCACAGCCGAAGCAAGCTTCAGCCTGGCCCGCTGCCGCAGGAGCATCAATCGAGCTGCCGAGCACCGCGTGGAGACCTGGGGCAGAGGGTGGGGCGTTTTGCTTGAAAAGACC
The DNA here is from genome assembly GCA_945877595.1 of Cyanobium sp. NIES-981. GTDB lineage: Bacteria > Cyanobacteriota > Cyanobacteriia > PCC-6307 > Cyanobiaceae > RGUW01. The sequence goes on from CAMDVN010000031.1 coordinate 17,807, forward strand.
GAACACAACAGCGCTAAAGCTCGCCAGACCCTAGGCAGCTTCGCGGGAGGAAGCGACAGAACCCGGCACCAGCGCGATGTGGTTCAGCAGGGTTGTGGTGAAGGCAAACAGCAGAAAAGGCAGCGAGAGCACCAGGATCAGGCCAACTCCCACCAGGGCGAAGAGCGGCCGGCTGGCCCCCATCAAGGCCAGGCCTGCCGCCAGGCTCACAACGATCACGGCCATCCAGATCAGGATCTGGCCGTAGATGTCACCAAAGGTCAAGGTGCAACGCAGCTGATAGCGCTGCTGATCGGCAGGGGCTGAAAGCGCCATGGCTGGTCACCTTGTCGAAGGATATGGCCCCAGATAAGCGGTGCCGAGCCCTATTGGCGGGCCAGCGCAACACTCGTTCAGACCCCAGGGGTTCCACCAGCCACCCCCTGCAGCTGTTGATCGGCCTGCTCTCGATCCCAGAGCCGGCGGTAGGTGCCCCCTGCTGCGAGCAGGTCCTGATGGCGGCCCTGCTGAACCAGCCGACCATTGTCGAGCACCAACACGCGGTCAGCCCCTGCCGCGGCCGACAGTTGATGGCTGATCATCAAAATGGTGCGTCCCTGCTGGCGACGCCGGGTCTCCTGTCGAACCGAGCGCAAAATCTCAGCGGCGGTGGTGTTGTCAACGCTGGCTAGGGCGTCATCGAGCACCAGCAGGGGGGCGTCCACCAGCAGCGCCCGGCCCAGGGCCGTGCGCTGGCGTTGGCCGCCGCTGAGGGTGATGCCCCGCTCGCCAACCAGGGTCTGATAGCCATCGGGGAAGCCTTTGATATCTCCCGCCAGGCGCGCCTGGGCTGCCACCCGCTCCACCTCGGCCATGGAGGCCTCTGGCTCGCCGTAGCGGAGGTTGTCGGCCAGGGTGGCGGTGAAGAGATAGCCCTCCTGGGGCACCAACGCCACCCGACGGCGCAACTGCTCAAGCTCCAGGTCGGTGATGTCGACCCCATCGAGGAAAAGCTGACCGGGTTCCACCTCAACCATGCGGCCCAGGGCCCGGGCCAGGGTGGTCTTGCCGCAGCCCACCGGACCCACCACGGCCACCAGTTCCCCAGGCTGCACGCTGAAGCTCACATCGAGCAGGGCCGGGCGAGGCGCCCCCGGATACTGAACCGTGAGCCCACGGGCCTGCAGAAATCCGCGGCCCTCCGGAGCCGGAGACTTGGGCTGGGCCGGCGACTGAATCCGTGGCCGGCGCGCGAGTAGCTCCTCGACCCGCTCGAGGCTCACCTGGCCGGTTTGGAAGGTGTTGAGGGTGAAACCCAACAGGGCGGTGGGAAAGACCAACCGCTCCACATAGAGAATCAGGGCCACCAGATCGCCGATCGTGAGCCGGCCGCTTTCGAGCTGGCCACTGCCCAGGGCCAACAACAGCAGCAAACTCAGCGACGAGATCCCCTCGAGCAGTGGAAACAGGGTGCTGCGGGTGCGGGCCAGCCCCAGCGCCGCATCGCGATAGATGCGGTTGCGGGAGGCAAAAGCGGCCTGCTCGGTGCTCTCCTGGCCATAGATCTTGATGGCGCTGATGCCACTGAGGTCCTCCTGGACCAGATCGCTCAGGGAGGCCAGCGCCTCCTGCTGACGGCGTTGCTGGCGCATCATGCGGCCGCCAAACAGACGCACCACCATGAGCATGAGTGGGTAGAGACCCACCGCCGCGAGGCTGAGCAAGGGATCAATCGCCAGCATCGCCGGCAGGGTGAGGGCGTAGGCCAGGGCCGTGTTGGTGAGGCTGAGCACGGCAAAACCGAGCAGGCGCCGCACGTTCTCCACGTCACTGGTGGCGCGGCTGATCACCTCACCACTGCCGGTGGTCTGCACCCAGCCCGGCTCCTGCTTGAGCAGATGGTCGAAAATCTGTTGCTTGAGATCGGCCTCGACCTGGCGGCCAACCCCAAACACGAGCATGCGCGACCACAGCCGCATACCGCCCATCACGGTGGCCAGCACCACGATCAGCAGCGCCTGACGCAGCACATCGCTGAGGGTGAAGCCGTCCTGCAGGTCATCGATGACCTGCCGTACCAGCAGTGGAATCGAAACGCTCAGCAGGTTGACCACGACCAGCACGGCTGCGCCCTGGGCCAGCACGCGGCGGTGGGGTTTGAGGTAACGCCAGATCAGCGCAAGCCGCTGGGTGGCCATCGGCAACAACAGGGCGGCAACGTCTCAGCCAACCTAAAGACCTAGGGCTGGCTGGGGGGCCAGTCTGACCGGCACCGCCCACCGCCCGCACCCGTTCATGAGCCAAATTGACCAGAGCCACCCGCTCTATGCCAGCGACCGCGACACCGTGGACCGGCTACTGGCGGTGCAGGACCCAGCCGACGCCCACCTGGTGGATGCCGCGCGGTTGTTGATGCGGTACCAGGGGTTCCCCGGCGCCCGGGATCTCCAGAGCGACCTCGACAAAGCCCTGCGCCTCTGGGGCATGAGCCGCGACGCCCTTCAGGCCCGGTCGCGGGCGATCTGGGCCGCTGGATACCGACCTGGCCCCACAGCCACCGAGGCCGTGGGGTCGGGTTTTGACTCCACTGAGCAGGAGACCACTTAACGCCTCGCCAATTAACCCCTCGCCAATCCGGCCCCCTTCGGGTAATAGTGGCAAGGTCCCCATCACCCAGCCCGGCGTGCCCTGCACCCGGGCTTTTTTCTGACAACCTTGTTCTGTCCATTCCGTTCTGGCAACCCTGGTGTCGACCTCTGCTCCTGCCCTTCTTGAGCATCTGCTGCAGGGGCGTTCCCTCAGCAATGACCAGGCCAGTGCATTGATGGAGGGTTGGCTCGCCAACACCATGGAGCCCGTCCTCACCGGCGCCCTGCTGGCCGCGCTGCGGGCCAAGGGCGTCAGCGGCGACGAACTCGGAGCCATGGCCGCCGTGTTGCGCCAGGCCTGCCCTCTACCCGCCGAGCGACCGGCATTCCCCTTGGTCGACACCTGCGGGACGGGCGGTGATGGGGCCGACAGCTTCAATATTTCGACCGCCGTGGCCTTCACGGCCGCCGCCTGCGGGGCCAAGGTGGCCAAGCACGGCAACCGCAGCGCCAGCGGCAAGGTGGGCTCGGCCGATGTGCTCGAGGCCTTCGGGATTCATCTGCAGGCTCCCCAGGCGGCGGTGCTGGGCGCCCTCGACCAGGCCGGGCTCACGTTTTTGTTTGCACCTGGCTGGCATCCGTCGCTGGTGGGCATGGCACCGCTGCGCCGCAGCCTCGGGATTCGCACCGTGTTCAACCTGCTGGGCCCGCTGGTGAATCCGCTGCGCCCTGAGGCCCAGGTGTTGGGGGTGGCCCAACGCGACCTGCTCGACCCCATGGCCACCGCTTTGGCCAGCCTGGGGCTGCACCGCGCCGTGGTGGTGCATGGCCATGGCGGCCTCGATGAGGCGTCCCTGGCTGGCCCCAGCGAACTGCGGCTGGTGGAGGGCGATCAGGTGCGTGCTCAGCAGCTCGATCCCGCTGAGTTTGGGCTCAGCACAGCCCCGATCACGGCTCTGGCGGGCGGCGATCTGGCCACCAACCGCACCATCCTTGAGGCGGTGTTGCAGGGTCGGGGCAGCGCCGCCCAAAGGGACGTGGTGGTGCTCAACACCGCCCTGGTCCTCTGGAGCAGCCACGGGGTTGAATCGATTGCAGCAGGCGTACAACCCGCCCAGCAGGCCCTGGCCAGCGGGGCGGCCTGGCAAAAGCTGACGGAGCTACAGCGCGCCCTGCCGTTGCCCCCTGCGGGATGATCACCCCAGTGATCCAATCCACCGTGCGCCAGAGCTCCGCCAGCGATGCATCGGCCCCGACTGCGGCCATGCTGGTGCTGGCCGATGGCACCGTGCTGCAGGGGCAGGCCTTTGGGGCCCTGGGCACAGCGATCGGGGAAGTGGTCTTCAACACGGGCATGACCGGCTACCAGGAGGTCATGACCGACCCCAGCTACTCCGGCCAGCTGGTCACCTTTACCTACCCCGAACTCGGCAACACCGGCGTCAACCATCACGATCAGGAAGCGGATCATCCCCATGTCAAAGGGGTCATCGCCCGTCAGTTGTCGCCGGTGACCAGCAACTGGCGCGCCGAGGGCGACCTGCAGAGCTGGCTCAACCAGCACGGGGTGGTGGGCATTCAAGGCATTGACACCCGTGCCCTGGTGCGCCATTTACGGGAAGGCGGTGCCATCAACGGCGCCATCAGCAGCGATGGCACGGCTCCAGCCGCCTTGCTGGAGCAGGTCAAGGCCGCACCCTCCATGCAAGGTCTCAATCTGGCGGCCGTGGTGAGCACCACCACCCCCTACGACTGGAACACGCCGTGCGGGGCCTCCTTTGACGCCCGTCTCCAGCCCGCCCTCGATCGTCCCTACCGGGTGGTGGCCATCGATTTTGGAATCAAACGGGCCATCCTCGAGCGATTGGTGGCCCATGGCTGCCAGCTCACCGTGCTGCCATCAAGCGCCAGCCTGGCGGAGGTTCTGGCCCTTGAACCCGAAGGGGTCTTTCTCTCCAACGGTCCGGGTGATCCAGCCGCCGTAACCAGCGGCATCGCACTGGCCAAGGCGCTGCTGCTCCAGCCCGAGCTGCCGATCTTTGGGATCTGCCTGGGCCACCAGATTCTTGGGCTCGCCCTGGGGGGAACCACCTTCAAGCTCGGCTACGGCCACCGCGGCCTCAACCACCCCTGCGGCGGCGGCGGCAACGTGGAGATCACCAGCCAAAACCACGGCTTCGCCATCAACGCCGACTCCCTGCCCGCCGAGCGGGTGGCGATCACCCATCGCAATCTCAACGACCAGACAGTGGCGGCCCTAGCCCTCCGCCACCAACCCGTCTTCGGCGTCCAGTACCACCCCGAGGCCAGCCCAGGCCCCCATGACGCCGACCACCACTTCGCCCGTTTTACCGCCCTGATGGCAGCCCGGCGCTAAACGCCTCCCCATCAAGACCGACAACGGCCACCCACCCGCCACCGGCTGCGATCACCGCAATACCAGCGGCATGCCCTGTGGTGTTGCGACACGGCCTGTTCCAGCGACACACGCTGTTGTTGCGACACACTTTTGTTGCGACCGCGACCAAGCCAACTTGGCTCACTACACTTCGGCCCAACGGAGCCTGGGGGGCTGGAGCCATCAACGACCTGCAGCGATTAACTGTCTCTCTGCGCGGGGGATTCG
>CAMDVN010000032.1 GCA_945877595.1 Cyanobium sp. NIES-981
CTGGCAACGATGCTGATGAGCCTGGCCGCGCTGCTGGTGGCCGGTATCGGCACCCGCTGGGGCGGACCCCAAGGTCGACCCGGGTCGCAGCACGCTGGGATCAATTCGATCGGAATCAATCGCTCATTCGATGACAACAGGTCAAACAAAGCTGAAGCCAGTCGGGGTGAGTCAAGCAGGCCTGAGTCAAGTAGGGGTGAGTCAAGTAGGCCTGAATCAAGCAAGCCTGAGTCAAGCAAGCCTGATTCAAGTCGCATTGAGAGGAGCACAATTCAACTGAGCGAAGCGGCTCGCAATGAAATCATCTCACTGGAAGAATTTGGAGCCCTGCCGCCCAACATCCAAACTGTAGAAGTTGGCTTCCAACTTGAGAATGTCTACAACCTCTCCCTGGCCCAGCAAACCTTCATGGCCAATGGTTGGCTCTGGCTCGAATGGCCTGCCAGCGTTCAAGCGGTGTTGGTTCGCGAAGGCCTGGCCGGGAGTGATCTAATCGATTTCGCCAATAACATCAACAGCTTTGACCTGTTGATGGAGCCCCAGCGACCAACGGCCAGATTAAACAAAAATGGACGCTATGAGCAGACGTTTAAGTTTTCTGGACACTTCTACACCGAAGACATTGATCTTCACGACTATCCCTTTAATGCCCTACGCCTACCGATGCGCCTCGAGGTAGCCCCTCAAGAGTTCCGATTGGAGGGGCCCAACCCAGTCATCCTCAACGTTGATGCTCAACAACGCGGGCTCCTGGGCAGCTTGATGCACATCCCAGGCCTTGAGTTGCTGGGCGCCAATCTCACCACCCCAATTCAGCGCTACAGGGACGATGCCTCCTTCTCCTCAGATTCTGACGACATCTCGTTTTCCCAGGTCCTGCTCTCGGTGTACTACCGGACCCATCCCTTCACGTCGTTTGCTCAGTGGGTGCTGCCGCTGCTGCTGGTGATGTTCACGGTGTTTCTGGCCCCAAGCCTCTCAGGCCAACAACGCGACCTGCGCATCGCGATTCCATCAGCTGCGCTGTTGACCCTGGTCGTGATGCAGCAGACCTACAAAGTCACGATCCCGGCCACCACCTATCTGACCCTGCTTGACGTCCTCTATTTATGGTGCTTTGTGGCGACACTGGCCCTGTTTGTGCTGTTTGTGTGGAGCGCCAATCTCTGTGCCGCCATTGATCTAGCTGATCCCGATCACAAACAACAGCTCGCCGTCGTCACCGCCCGAATCAAACGGGTGGATCGCACCTTCCAGGCCTCGGCCATGGCCGGCACTCTGGTCATTCTGTTCTTGATGCTGGTGGTGTTGAACTATTGATCGCCCCTGTGCTCTACAGCTTCAGGCGCTGCCCCTATGCCATCCGCGCGCGGCTGGCCCTGGCAGTAGCCGACCTGCAGCCAGGGACCAACCTCGAGCTCCGCGAAGTCAACCTCAAGGCCAAGCCACCCGAGTTGCTGGAGGTTGCCGCCAAGGCAACGGTGCCGGTGCTGGTGCTGCCGGGCGGGGCCGTTCTCGAAGACAGCCTGCCGGTGATGCACTGGGCGCTGGCGCAGCACGACCCCCAGGGTTGGTGGCAGGGCAGGTCAGCCCACGAACAGGCCTCAATCCTTGGCTTGATCAACGACAACGACGGCGCCTTCAAATATCACCTCGACCGCTTCAAGTACCCCGAACGCTTCCACCGCCCAGGCGGCGATGATCCAGTGGCATGGCGCGAGCAGCACCGCGGTGCGGCCCTGGCCATTCTCAAGGCTTGGAACCAGCGGCTTGAGCAGGGCGGCTGGCTGCTGGGCCATGCCCCATCGCTCGCCGACTGGGCCCTACTGCCCTTTGTGCGTCAGTTGCGGCTGGCTGATGCCGCCGGTTTCGATGCCGCCTCGCAGCTGGCGGCAGTTCAGGCCTGGCTAGCCCGGTTTCTGGCTGGCCCTGAACTGGTGGCGGTTCAAGAGCCTGCCTGGGCGCCGCGGTCCCCGTGGCGCTCTCCCCGATGGCTGTACCACCTGGCCCTGCGGCAGGAGTGGCAGGCGGCCCACAACCAAGGGGTGTACCGCCAGTCCACCCGGGGCCTCAGCCTCGAGGAGGTCGGCTTCATCCACCTGAGCAAGGCCCACCAGGTTGCCGCAACACACCAGCGCTTCTACGCCGATGCCGCTGACGTTCTGCTGCTCACGATTGACCCTCAGCGCCTTGAAGCCTCAGGGCTGAGGGTTCAGTCTGAACCAGCTCCATCTGGTCTTGAGGCAGCTGGAGCAGGGGAGCATTTTCCCCACCTCTATGGCCCCCTGCCGCTGGAGGCTGTGCTGCTGGCTGAGCCCTACCGACCATGAGCCTGGATGCCCAGAACTGAGTTGCCCACGTTGGTTGAGCTTGAGGCCGAGGCCAACCGCCGCGGCCTGCTGCTGCGGTTGCAGGTCAGCCGCCCGGCCGGCCTGGCCTGGGCCCTGCGGGTGGGAGTAGCCCGGCAACAGCCAGGTGCCCGGCAACAGCCATGCCCTGCTGTGGGGCAGCCTGGAAGCCTGGTGCTGCTGGGCGAACTCAAGGGCTGGGCCCTGCCCACGGCCGATGGCCTCCGGCTCGACACCATGCGGGTGCAAGGCGAGCGAACCGCCGCCGTGGGGCCACTGATCTGGGCCGCCACCTGGGCTTGGGCCCTGGAGGCCACTCCCTGCCGCCGCGCCACCATCCTCGCCATCCGAGACAACGAACCCCAGCACCGGCGGCTGGTGCGCTACTTCAAGCGGTTGGGCTTCATCCCCTTGCGGGAGCTGGGGTCCGGCCCCTTCGACCTCGCCCCCCGGCTGGTCTGGGGCGGTTCGGGCCTGCTGATGCAGGGCGAGGTGATCGAGGGGCTGGCCCGCAGCGCAAGACGGCTTGAAGGGGCAGCGTTGGGCCCCCAATCCAGCACCAGCATGGCCTGAAGAGACCGGTCAAGCTGAGTCAAGTTTGGGTTCAACCTTGAGCTCCAGCTTGGGCTCAATCAAGCCGACGCCGGCCCTCAAAAGCACGGGCCAGGGTCACCTCATCGGCATACTCCAATTCACCGCCCACCGGCAGGCCATAGGCGATCCGGCTCACGGTGGTAAGGGGCTTGAGCAGGCGACCCAGGTAGAGGCTTGTGGTGTCGCCCTCGACGCTGGGCGTGAGGGCCAAAATCACCTCACTGATCGCCTCCGCATCGACGCGATGCACAAGCGGCTGAATCTGCAGCAGCTCTGGCCCTACCCCATCCATGGGGGAAATCAGTCCGCCCAGCACGTGGTAGTTGCCCTTAAATTCGCGGCTGCGTTCCATGGCCAGCAGGTCGCGGGAATCGGCCACCACACAGAGCTGGCCGTTGCGGCGCTCGGGGTTGCGGCAGATCTCACAGAGGGGCTCGGCCGAGAGGTGAAAACAGCGCTGGCATTGCCCCACCTTCAAACGGGCCTCAAGCAGGGCCTCGGCAAAGCTGCGCACCTGCTCCGGAGGCTGGCGCAGCAGGTGCAAGGCCAGCCGTTGGGCCGTGCGCGGGCCGATGCCCGGCAAGCGCTCAAACTGGTCGATAAGCCGGGCCAGGGGTCGCGTAAAGCCGCTCAGGAGGGGTCTGCAGATGAATCGGAATCTAAAGAGGCAAGAATGGCGATGGCCACCGTCTTGCCTCCATGGGTTGTTTTGCCCCGCTCCACCAGCTGCTGCGCTGGCGATCCGCCCTGGTCGCCCTTGTGCTGGGGAGCCTGCTGGCCGGTTGCAGCGCCGCCGCCGCCGGCCTCAACGGCTTTCAGAGCGCCGATGGCCGCTATGCCTTCCTCTATCCCACCGGCTGGACCCGGGTGCAGGTGAGTGGCGGGCCCCAGGTCGTCTTTCACGACCTGATCAATAGCGATGAGACGCTCAGCCTGGTGATCTCGGAGGTGAACCCCACCAACGACCTCGAGAAACTCGGCAGCGCCGTGGCCGTCGGTGAGCAGCTGCGCCGCACCGTGATTGCTCCCAAGGGCAGTGGTCGCCAGGCTGAGCTGGTCGAGGCCAGCGAGAGGCAGGAGGGGGGCCGCACCTTCTACGACCTCGAATACGCGGTGCACCTCGAGGATCGCGACCGCCATGAGCTCGCCACGGTCGTGGTCGATCGCGGCCGTCTCTACACCTTTGCAGCCAGTACCAATGAGATCCGCTGGTCCAAGGTGAAGGACATGTTCCACCAGGTGGTCGTGTCCTTCACCCTGCTGGTCTGATGGTTGTTGGCCCTGCCGCCGATGTGGTGATCGTTGGTGGTGGGGTGGCCGGAGGGGTGCTGGCCCTGGCGTTGCGCGAGCTCAGCGCGTCGGTGACGATCGTCGATGCTCCCGCGCAAGACGCCGTTCAAGCCTCGAGCCGAACCCAAGTGTGCTCGGCTTCGGCGCTTAGCTATGGCGCCCTGCCGGGTTGGCCCCTGGCTCCCACCCCCCTGGCCCGGATGGCTGCGGGGGCGTCCAAGCACTGGCGCCGCCTGCAAGGGCGCCATGGTGCTTTGGGTTGGCGGCCCTGCCGTTTGCGTGTGCATGGCGCCGCCGCCGGGTTGCGGGCGGTGAGTGCCTGGTGGCCGCTCCCCTTTGCTCAGGTGGATTCCGCCGTGCTGATGGCGCGCTTGCCGCTGATCCTGGCTGCAGCGGGAGTGACCTGCCGGTCAGCCCGGGTGGAGCAACTGAATCGCGAGCCAACGGCAGGTTGGATGCTGCACCTCAGCGATGGCACCAGCCTGCGGGCCCCGCAGCTGGTGCTGGCTGCGGGTGCCCACTGCCGCCACCTCTGGCCAGCCCTGCCGTCGCGCCTGCGCAGCAGCTGGGCCGCAGCACTGGAGCTGCCCTCCTACCCGGCGGTCCTGGGCAGCGCCGCTGCCTGGCTACCGCTCAGCTTTGGGCGAGTCGGCCTGGAGCGCCGCGCCGCCAGCCTGAGCCAGCCGGAGTGGCTGGTGGATGGCGGCCTGGTGCCCTGGGCCGCTGGAGCTCTGCTAGGCCAGCACACCCTGGTGCGACCAGGCCTGGAGCTGGGAGCACCGCCGCCGCCTGTGGAGGTCGAACGCCAACTGCGCCAAGGGCTAGAAGCCCAATCTTGGGGGGCATCGCTGGCGACGCTGCCTGGTGGCCTGCGCCAGGCAGCCGTGTCCTTCTGCAGCCAGGGGGTGCCCCTGGTGGGTGCGCTGCCTGAGGCCCCTGGGCTCTGGGTGTTCACCGGGTTCAGTGCGGGGTTCAGCCAGGTACCGGTGCTGGCGCCTCTGGTGGCCCAGGCCCTGGTGTCGGGGGGCTCGCGGGCAGAAGCGGCACTGCGGCGCCTGCACCAGCTGGGCCTGGGGCAGCCGAATCTGGCGGGGGCTGACAGATGCCCTTGATTCCTGCAAGCTGGTTGCCATGACTCAGGCCACCCCCTCCGCTGCAGCACCCAAGCCCCACGGCCCATTTCAGCGCTGGCAGGCCCGCTGGCAGGGGCTGAGCGATCACAACCAGGTGGGCGTGAGCCTGGCAGGGGTGGGCGGCGTGCTGGTGCTGTGGGCCCTGCTCTGGCCCGTGCCCACCGAGGTGGAGGGCATGGGTGTGTTGGTGTTTCCCGACAACGCCGGCATTCTCAATGCCCGGGCCGGCGGCCAGGTGCGGCAGCTGTTCGTCAAGGAAGCTGAGCGCGTCACCCGCGGCCAGGTGCTGATGCAGCTGTATCTGCCGGTACTGGAGCGTCAGCTCGACCAGCAGCGCGGCAACCTGCGCCAACTGGAACGGCATAACGCCCAGCTCAATGGGCGAGATGCCCTGCGCCTGGACACCGAGAAGCGGGCCCTGGAGACGTCCCTGGCAAAGTACTCCGATGATCGACGTCGCTACGGGCAACTGCAGTCGACCTATGCCAACAAACTGCGGAACCTGGACTGGCTGGCCCAACGTGAGGTTGTGGCTCCGCTCTCCACGGAAGTGGTGTCGGCGGAGCAGGGCCTCACCAGCACCAGCGTGAATCTCGACGACGTGAAGATCAACGAGAAGAACGTGATCACCAACTACCAGCAGGTGAAGCTCGGCATCGAGACCCAGGCCCTACAGCGCCGCTATCAAATCGACGACCTCAAGCGTCAGATCCGGGTGATGGAGGCCAAGATCGCCTACGACGGCACGGTGCAGGCCGAGCGCGACGGCATGGTGCTCGACCTCCAGGTGATCCCCGGCCAGACCGTGGGCACCGGCCAGCGGCTGGGCACCATCGGCCGCCCTGAGCAGCCCAACGCCAAGAATCGGCCCCTGCGGGCTGTGGCCTATTTCTCCCCCGCCGACGCCCGCCGGTTGCCCCTGGGGCTGCCCGTGGAGGTGGTGCCCCTTTGGAACCAGCGCGGTCGCTTCGGCGGCATCGTGGGCAAGGTGAAGCAGGTGTTGACCCTGCCGGCCACAGAAGACGACATCTCCACCACGGTGGGCAACCAGCAGCTGGCCCAGGAACTCACCAAGAACGGCCCGGTGATGCGCAGCGAAATCGAACTGGAGCTGGATTCCTCCAGCGTCGATGGCTACCGCTGGACCCTCTCAGGAGGGAGTGGCGTGTTCCCGATCCGCGACGGTCTCACCGTGTCGACCCATGCCTATGTGGAATGGCGCTCGCCAATCAGCTATGTGATCCCAGGCCTACGCTCCCTCACCGGTGGTTACCGCACGCCCTGGATCGATCAGCGCTGGAACCGGCCCTCCCTGCGTCAGCCCAACACCCTCGAATGAGCAGTCCGTTGAAGTTCCAGCCCCTGCTCCGGATCCGAAACCCATTGCTGCGTCAGGAATTCCCCTGGTTGGTCAGTGAGGTGGTGCTGCTGCTGATCCTGTTCAACGCCAACCCACCGGAGCTGTGGTTCTGGCTAGTGGTCTTGGTGGTGGTGCTGCTCTATCGCGTTGAGCGCTGGTGGTCCTCACGGCCCAACGTCTGAGCATGCAGCTCACAGGGCTGGTGCATTCACGATCTCGCTCCATTGGCGTTCGGTGCTCTCGATGGTGTGGTCCATGCGGTTGAACACCATCCATTGCGAGGCCACCCGTTGGAGTTGCTCGGGGCTTAGCTGGCGATAGGCCGCCTGGGATTCGGGCGACTGCAGGGCCTGCAGGGGCAGCACCGAGCGGGGTTGGCTCGGTGGCGGCGGCAGCCGGGGGGAACCGCGCAGTTGCTCCTGCCAATCCAGCAAGCGCTCGACCACCCCTTGCACAAAGGCCAGGCCGGCGTCGTAGTCACCCTGCAGCCCCCAGCCGGTCCAGTCGGCATTGGGCAGGCGCCGTAGCTCATCGAGATCGAGGATCAGGGCCTCACTGGCCTGGTCCAGCAGCGCCCACATCCGTGCCAGCGGATGCTGGTTTGCCAGGGTGCCCAGTTCCAGCAGGGCGCCCTGGCGTTGGTCCCGCAGGCTCAACAGCGTGATGCGCAGGCTGCGGATCCGTTGCCCGAGCTCACGGCGGCGTTGGGCCTGGGGCCCGATGGCGTCAGGCGGGTGCTGCACCGCCTGTTGCAAGGTGTGTCCCAGATCCACCAGCAGCTGCAGCAGCCCTTCGCGCTGCTGGATGCGGGCTCTAGACGGCCAGAACAGACGCAGGCTGAGCAGGGCCATCAGGATGCCAAACGCAGTCCAGAGCAACCGCAGCGGGATCCAGCTGTCGAGCTGCTGCTCATGGGTGAGCCAGCCCATCACCACCACGAAGCAGCACACCCCGTAGCCCACGGTGAGTCGCAGGGAACCTGCGATCAGCCGGGCCAGCAGCAGGGCCAGCGGCAGGGCTACCACCAGCGGCAGCTGCCCCCAGGCCCGGTAGCCGAAGAACACCACCATGGCGCCAATGGCGGTGCCAACTAGGCGCTGACGGCCGAGTTCGAGGGTGTTGCCGTAGTTGCCTACGGTGACGCTCAGCACCGCTAGTGAGGCGTAGAGCGCAAAGGGCACTCCGGTGAGGCTGGCGAAGCCGTTCACCAACGTCACAGTGGCGGCGAGGCGCAGTCCGTCCCGCAGGGCTGGGCTGGTCATAGGTTCGATTCCAACCGCTGCTTTAGCGATGCATGGAGCAGGGCTCGGCTGTGGAGCAGCTGTTGCAGGTCTTGGCACTGCTGGCCTATGGCCAGCAGCAGGGGCTGGGGAGCGCCCAGACGCCTGGCATCCTCCAGCCAAAGCTGTGCTCTCCCCGAGGGGCGCGGCACTGGAGCCGTGGTGGGCTGAGCTTGCAAGCACCCGACCAGATCGCCGAGCGAGCTGCAGAGCAGCGGCTCGGGGCTTTCTGCCGGCAGGGGGGTGGCTAGCTGCCGCAGCAGCGGCTCCAGCAGCAGCCACTGGCGCAACACTTGTCGCCAAAGGCTGCCGGTCTGCGCCCAGCGGGACAGCATGTGTTTTGTGTGGGCGGGCATGGCGAGGCCCTGGGTTTGGTCGCGCAGCTGTTGCAACAGCTGGATGCTGGGCAGCAGATCCTGGGAGCGCAGGGCTGCAGGGGGCGTACCGCCGCTGCTTAACCACTGCTGCATCGCCGTGATCTGCGCCCCGAGCTGACTGGCGATCCGGGCTTCCAGGGCAGGCAGCTGTTGCAGGGGGCGGTGAGGCCACAGCGCCCAGGTCGCAATCTGGGCCATCAGGATGCCCACCACCGCGGCGAAGGCCAGATCGAAGATCTCCGCCCAGTTGAACTGGTTGCCGCGGTGCATCAGTTCCACGGCCCAGCAGCACAGGTAGCCGGTGCTCACCCCCTTTAGCAACCCCAGGCTGCGCACCAGCACGCCGGTGAGCAGTCGGGCGATTCCAAGCATCGGCCAGCTGGTGGAGAGCTCATGCAGCACGATGGCGATGAAGATGCCGATCAAGGCGCCGGCAACCTGTTGGCCAATGCTCCGGGCGGGGGTCAAGTCGTTCTCGTTCACGAATAACACCGCCATCACCAGAGCCAACGGGAGCACATGGCTGCGTCCTGACCAGAAGAGGATCCCGATCGCCAGGGTGCTGGCTAGCCAGATTCGCAGACTGTTACGCCACAGGGGGCTGAAAGAAAGTGAGCCAGAGGCCATGGTGGTCTTCCGGCTCAGGGTTGCCCCGGAGCGCTTCTGTTGAGCTGCAGCTGGGTGAGCTGCAGCTGGGTGAGTTGCAGTTGGGGCTGCACCGGGAGGCTGGGATCCCGGGGCATCGGCAGCAGCTCCTTCAACAACTTTGCGTAGGTGATGTTCACGTTCACAGTGGCGTTGAGCCGCTGCACCTGGCTGTTGATCAGGCGGTCCTGGGTGTTGGAGAGATTGAGCTCACTGTCGAGGCCTGTGAGAAAGCGCAGGCGTACGTCGCGGAAGGCTTCGAGGGACGCGGCCACGCCTCGGCGGGCCGAGCTGAGCTTGGCGAGGCTGGCTTCATGATTGAAAAAGGCCTGCTCGATCCGGAGGCGGATGTCGTTGCGCGTGGCGGCGTACTGCTGGGCGGCGGCCGCCTCCCGCCTGGCCAGGGCCCGCGCCTGCCCGGCGGTGGTGCCTGCATCAAACAGCAGCCAGGTGAGGGTGAGCCCCGCCGACCAGTCCCAGCCGCTGCTGTTGGAGAGGGGCAGAGCGGTGGCGCCGCAACACCCGCCACCGCCAAACACGAAGTTCCCCAGGCTGGTTTGGGAGCTGTTGCCCCCGCCGCTGGCAAACAGCGACAGTTTTGGCAACAGCCCTGCAGCGGTGGCCTGGCTCTGCTGGGCGAGGGCCGTGCGGGTGGCCAGGATCGCTTCCAATTCGGGATTGCCCCGGTAGGCCGCTAGCAGGCTGGCCTCCAGATCGAGGGGCCAGCGGGGCTGCACCACGATCGGGTCGCTGGGGGTGGGGGTCACGCTGGCCGGCAGGTTGAGCAGAACCGCCAACTGCCGCCGCGCCACCGCCCGATCGGCCAACGCCTGGATCAGGGTCTCTTCATCGGAAGCCTGAATGGCCCGGCGCCGCAACACATCGAGCCTGGGCACCAGGCCGGCCAGCTTGAGGTCGAGGCTGTCCTGCAGGATCACCAGATCGTTGCGCAGGTTGGCGTCATAGACGCGCACCAGTTGCTCGTCCTGCTGCAGCTTGTAGTAAGCCTCACTCACCTGCAGCTGCAGGGAGCGCAGTTGGTTGGCGTAGGTGCTGCGCTGCTGCTCCAGGCTGGCGCGGGCCGCTTTCACCGTGGGCGTGCGGGCCAAGTCGAGCAGGGCGTAGTTGAGCTGCAGGCCCCCCTCAACGCCCCATTCCCCGGAGGTGGCCGCCACGGAACCGCCATTGGGCACGTAGAAGGAGCCGGCGGTGGGTACGGGTGCCCCGCCTGACGGGGAGGGGCTGAGCAGCCCTGCAGGGTCAAACAGCGGGCCAAACCCCTGGTTGTCGTTGGGCTTAATTGAGGTGGTGGTGCTGCGGCTGCCCTCGTAGCCACCATTGGCAAAGGCGCTGATCGTGGGCCAGTAGCTGCCCATGGCGGCCTGGACGCTGGCCAGGGCGGCAGCCACCTGCTCGCGTTGGGCCTGCAGGGTTGCGCTGTTGGCGAAGGCGATGGCCAGGGCCTGCTCCAGACTGAGGCTGGCGACGCCCCCGGCCTGGAGTTGCTGGGGGGTGGGCAGATCCAGGGGCGGACCGGCCACCGTGTTGGCAGGTTGGATCGGCCCGGCGGCAGGCTGGTTCGCCCGGATCAGGTTGGCGGGCAGCTCCGGTGTGCTGAGCACGTCGCCCACCGGGGGCTCGGGTTCGCCGGGCAGCAGCTGATCCAGGGCCCGCAGCTCGGCATCCAGCCGCTGCCAGCTGCGCTGCAGTAGCTCGGTGCTTTGGGCTTGCCGCGCCTGGGTTGCCAGAGGAACGGTCCGTGGAGCCGCCAGCGCCACCGGAGCCAGCTGGGCCGGGATCAACCCCAACCACACCAGGGCCAGGGCACGATTGCGCATTCCCACGTTGATGCAGATCAGCGCCTTATTTAGCCCAGTCTGATTTGTGCCACGGCTCTTGCGACCAAGGAGTGTTCAGCTTCGGGGGCGGCAGCGGCGATCAGGATGGCCCCATCGAGCTGGCCCACGATCGTGATGCCCACGCTGGTGAGACTGGCGCAAGCAGTCCCGATTACGGCCACCGGCTTGGTTCAGGCACCGGCTTGGTTCAGGCCCTTGCCAGAATTGCCAACCAATGGGCTTCGCCATCGCAGATGGCCTGCTCGGCCTGGCGACAGAGCATCAGCCGGCTGGCGATCCGCTCAAGCCGCTCCAGGGACGCTGTATTCGCGGTGGGATCGTTGAGCTCCTGGTCTAGCTCCTGCCAACTGGGCGGGGGATGCAGCCCGATCTCTGGTGGCTCGGGCAGGCCCCTGCGACCACGGATCTGCCGTTCCCATTGGCCCAGCTGGCCAGCCATCGCCTCCAGCAACTCCGCTTCAGCCCGATGCAGCTGCACCACCAGCTGGGGGTCCTGGAGTGTGGGGGGCTCGCGCACCAACCCCCCCACCAGGGTGATCAGGCGGGAGGCGGTGGCATCGAAGTTGGCCATCAGCAGCGTTGCCGGATGGCGCTCCGGCCATGTTCCCAGCTCCTGCAGCAGGGCTGGGCGTTGTTGCCGGATGGCGATGAGCTGGTTGCGCAGGGCCCGATAGCGGCCGATCCCGATCGGATCAGCCCCCTGGCCGGCCGCGGCGGGATCCACCCGTGCTGCCAGGTCGCGAAAGCAGCTCTGCAACTGGCCCAGCAGGCCCGCCACCAGGGCCAGGCTGCTGTCGAGTCCGCGGGCGGGCCAGAACAGCCGCAGACCCAGCAGCGTGATCAGCACCCCGAAGCTGGTCCAGAAGAAGCGGATCGGAATCCAGGTGGCCAGGCCGCCCTCGTGCACGAGCCAGCCCATCACGATGATCATGCCGCCCGCCTTGTAGCCCACCTGCAGCTTCAACAGACCGCCCAGCAGGCGCAGCGCGCCAAGGGTGAGCGCGAGCGCCAGCGGCATCGGCACACCCCGCAACCCCTCGTAGCCGATCAGCAGCAGCACCGACCCGAGCGCCGTGCCCAGCAGACGCTGCCGCCCCAGGGCAAGCGCGCCGCCGTAGGTGCCGCTGGAAACAGCCAACACCGCCAGGGCCACGTATTGGCTGAACTCAACGCCCGACAGGCTGGCGAAGGCGTTGCCGAGCCCGGCGGTGAAGGCGGTGCGCAGGGCGTTGCGGTTGATCACGGCGGGGCCATCCGGTTCAACCCTCCGAGGCAGGCGTGAAGGGGGCGCCCTTCCTCCGCTAGGGCCAGCAGCGGCAGCAGCGGCAGCTGCAGCTGTTGGGCCAGCTGCAGCCAGCGCTGCGGCTGTCGCCCGGGGGTGGGTCCGGGGTCTCCACTGAGCTGCCGCTGCAGCTCACCCACCGCATGCCGCAGCAGATCGGCCTGGCGGCTCTGCTGCTCGGGCAGCCCGGCCATCAGCCGCTCCCAGGCAATCCAGTGGAAGTGGACCAGCTGCCACAGCCGCAACCGTTGCTCCCAGCCGCTGCGCTTCAGGGCGCGATGGCGGGGGCCGCCGCGCTCCCGCGCCACCAGCTGTTCCATGCGCTGCAGGGCGTTGGTGAACGGTGCGGGATCGAGCGGCTCGGGCCGGGAGCGCCGGCGGGCCAGCCAGTCGCTGTAGGCCTGCAGCTGGATCTGCAGCGCTTGGCGCTGGCTGCGATCGGCGCTCTTCAGCACGCTGGTGCTGTTGTGCGGCCAAAACAGCAGGCCCACCAGCAACGCCACCACACAGCCCACCACGGTGTCGAGGCCGCGGTTGAACACGTAATCCCAATTGAGTGCCGCATGGCTTGGAATCATCAGGAACATCACGGCGGTGAGTCCGGCGGTGCCCAAGGCGCTCTGCCAGCCCAGCAGCTGCAGCAGCGGAATCATCAGCAGCAACGACACCAGCACGCCGACCCAACCGCCCAGGATCATGTGAACCACAAAGGTGATCAGGCCGCCCAGCACCGTGCCGGCAATGCGGCTAATGGCCGCTTGAACGGTGTGTTCGTCGTTGTCGTCCACAACGATCACCACTGCCATCAGCGGATACCAGAGAAACTGAATGCGCTCTGTCCAGGAGGCGATTGCCGCGGTGATAAACACGGCCACGAATAACTTCAAGCTGTTGCGCAGCAACAGATTCTGCACGGGCCGCGGGAACGCTCAGCTGCCTGGAGCTTATGGGGTTCAGCCACGCTGCGCCCAGTGGTCATGAGCTGGCTGCCGGTCCTCAACCCCGATCTCGACGCCCTGCTACGCATGGGGCTAGCCGTGCTCTGCGGCCTTGCCGTGGGTCTGAACCGGGCCCATCACGGCAATGTGCCCCAGCCCAACCGACTGCGGGTGCATGTGCTGGTGGGCCTGAGTGCCTGCTTGATGGTGCTGGCCGTCGACTCTGACCCCCAGGCCCGCAGCCGCGTCATCCAGGGGGTGGCCACCGGCGTGGGCTTTCTGGGCGCTGGCGAGATCCTCGTGCCCAACCGCCAACCCAAACACCATCCCCCCCAGGTGCGCGGTCTGACCAGCGCGGCCTCGATCTGGTTCACCGCTGCCTTGGGGGTGACCGTGGCCGCCTCGACCCCGGTGCTGGCGGCCATGGCGCTGCTGCTGGCCCTGATCACCCTCTCAAACCGCTCAGAAGCCAATGGGAACCATGGCAACGGCAACAGCCATACCAACAGCAACAGCCATAGCAACAGCAACAGCCATGGCAACAGCAACAGCCGGGCCAACAACCAGTACCCAGGGGAGAGCCCCAGCGCCGAGGCCGGACAGCACCCAAAGGATCGCCACCCATCCGATCGCTCCCCTTAATAGAGAAAGCGGTAGCGATCCTCGGCGGGGGGCAAGGCCGGCGCATCGGCAGGGGAGAGGCCCTCGGCCAAGGGCCACTCGGCGTCCCAATAGCTGATGCCGTTGCGCATGAAGGGGCGGCCGCCGAGGCGCTTGGTGTCGAGCTCGGTGCTGCCCATGGCCGTGATCAGGCCACCGAGCTCCATTGGACCCAAATCGGTCTTGAGATCTTTGCCGGCCGCCGAGAGCAGGGCCGGCAGGCGCACCAAATGCTCGGGCCGCGTGAGTTTGCGAAACAGGGCCTGCAGGGCCAGCTGCTGGCGCTCCAGCCGACCGATGTCGCCCATTTCGTCGTGGCGGAAGCGCAGGAATCCTTCCAGATCGCGCCCCTTGAGGGTCTGGAGACCCGGCTGCAGATCAATGAACAGCCCCTGGGTGCGGTCGGTGTAGGCCATCCGCTTCGGCACATTGACCTCGATACCGCCCAGGGCATCGGCCATGCGCCGGATCGAGCCAAGGTCCACCATGACGTGGTGGGTGATCGGCCGACCCAGCTTGCGGGAGAGCTCCCGTTTGAGCAGGTCGATCCCGCCGAGGCTGTAGAGGGCATTGATCTTGTGAGGACCAAAGCCCTCAGCCTCGATGTAGGAATCGCGCGGCACCTGGGTGATGCGGGTGATGCCACCATCCACCCGCAGGCTGGCGATCACATCGGTGTTACCACCCCCCACATCGGTTCCCACCAGCAGGATGTCTTGATCCCCGACCCCGCTCCAGGCCGCAAAGGGGTTGGTGATCGGATTGGGTTGGCCCTGGGTGTGGCTGCCCAGCCACTCAGACAGCGGCAATGCCAGCAACAAGCCGGTGCTGAGGCCAACAGCAATGGCAGCCAACACCTTGCCGCGCCGACTCCGCCTGCGGCCATGGGCCGGCGAAGGCGATGGGGGGCGGCGGCGGGCCGCAGGGCGTTTCATCTCCCAAAACCTATTGCACGGCCTCCTCTGGGCGCAGGCCTGCCTGCACCCGCCAGAGGTTGGCGTAGGGCCCGGCCGCCCCAATCAGCTGCTCATGGGAGCCCCGCTCCACGATGCGTCCCTGCTCGAGGACCACGATGGAATCGGCATGCCGCACCGTCGAAAGCCGGTGGGCAATCACCAGGGTGGTGCGCTCAGCCGTGAGGCGTTCGAGCGAGCGTTGAATCGCGGCTTCGGTTTCATTGTCAACCGCGGCTGTGGCCTCATCGAGGATCAGCACGGGTGGGTCCTTGAGGATGGCTCGGGCCAGGGCGATGCGCTGGCGTTGACCACCGGAAAGACGCTGACCCCGTTCACCCACCACGGTGTCGTAACGCTGGGGCAAGGCCTCGATAAACCCGGCCGCTTCGGCCAGCGCGGCGGCCCGCTCAACCGCGGCCCGGGGGGCATCAAAGCTGCCATAGGCAATGTTCTCGGCAACAGTGCCGTGGAAGAGAAAGACCTCTTGGCTCACGAGGCCAATGGCTGCACGCAGGTCGTTGAGCCGCAGGGTCTCGATCGGCAGGCCATCCAACAAGATGCGCCCCGCCTGGATCGAATACAGGCGCAACAACAGCTTCACGAGGGTGCTCTTGCCCGAACCGGTGGCTCCCACGATGCCAATCGTGCTGCCAGCAGGGATGGTCAGATCAAAACCACGCAGGAGCGGTTCCCGGCCTTCGTAGCCAAACGTGACGGCCTCAAAGCGCAACTCCCCTTGGACCAGTGCTCGGGGCAAACGCGTATCACCACTCGGAATGGCCACTGGCGTCGCCAGCAAATCCAGCACGCGGCTGGTGGAGGCCATGGCGCGTTGGTAGTCATCCAACGTGCGCCCAAGGCTGGTGAGGGGCCAGAGCAGTCGCTGGGTGATGAACACCAAAAAGCTGTAACTGCCCACAGCGATGGCCCCACGCCAGGCCTGCAGGCCGCCAATCACCAGAATCGCCAAAAAGGCAAACAGAATCGCAAAACGAATGAGGGGGATGAACGCCGCCGACAGGCGAATGGCCCGGCTGTTGGCCTGTCGATAGGCCTGGCTCTGCTCAGTGAGACGAGCCTGTTCCCAGGCCTCCGCCGTGTAGCTCTTGATCGTGAGCATGCCGCCCAGGTTGTTGGCGAGGCTGCTGGCCAGATCGCCGGCGGCCTCACGCACCTCCGCGTAGCGGGGTGCCAACTGCCGCTGAAAGCGCAACGACCCCCACAGAATCACCGGAATCGGCACAAAAGCCGCCCCCGCCACCGTGGGGGAGAGCACCAGCATTGCCCCCCCTACCGCGAGCACGGTGGTGATCAGTTGCAGAATCTCATTGGCCCCGTGGTCGAGAAAGCGCTCGAGCTGGTTGATGTCGTCCCCAAGAATCGTCATCAACCGGCCACTGCTGCCAGCTTCAAAAAAGGCCATCTGCAACCGCTGCAGGTGGCCATAGGCCTCAAGCCGTAGCTCGTGCTGCACGGTCTGGGCCAGGTTGCGCCAGAGCACCCCGAACAGGTATTCAAACAGCGACTCGGCGCTCCAAATCACAAAGGAGAGCGCGGCGAGCAGGGTGAGCTGGGCCGGCACCGTGGTGAACCCCAGCGAGGCCAACCAGGAGGTGTCCTGCTGCACCACCACATCAACCGCCAGGCCAATCAGCACCGGCGGGGCCAGATCAAAGAGCTTGTTGAGCACCGAACACGCCGCCGCCAGCCAAACCAAGCGCCGGTGGGGGCGCAGGGTGATTAAGAGCCGCTGCAGGGCTGAAGCGGAACCGGAAGCACGGGCCATGACCAGAGGCTGGTGGATCCATTCAAGACCGTCTAGCGGCACAAGCTCAATGCAGCTGACCTCCCAACAGACAAGCCCCCAGACATGGTCATTCGACCATCCCTAGGGGCTAGCTGGCTAAACACAAAATGCTGAGGATGAGATCTGATGGTCAGATCTGATCTTCAGAAACGGGCCTGGACTCCCAAGCCCTGCCAATCACCAGCGATTGCCGCCGCCGCCGCCGCCACCGCCGCCGCCATAACCGCCGCCGCCGCCGTAACCGCCGCCGCCGCCACGGTTACCGCCGCCGCCGCCGCCGCGGTTACCGCCGCCGCCACCGCCGCCGCCGCCGTAACCACCACCACCGCCGCCACCGCCGCCTTCACGGGGGGTGGCTTTGTTGACACGAATCATGCGGCCCATCCACTCGACGTCCTGAAGGTCATCGATGGCCTTTTGCTCAGCAGCATCGTCAGCGAGCTCAACAAAGGCAAAGCCGCGTTTGCGACCGGTTTCCCGGTCGAGGGGAAGGCTGCACTGGCGCACCTCTCCATATTGGCCGAAGAGATCGAGAAGGTCCTCGCGTTCGGCCTGGAACGAAAGGTTGCCGACGTAAATGGTCATTCAGAAAAAAGTGGAGCAAATCCTGGAACTGATTCGTCTGATGCTGGGTTCCTAGGGATTGCCAGTGAAAGCTGAGCGAGCCGAAGGGAGCCTTGACGCCATGGAATCAAATTCAACCTTACTACCGCATCGACCCCCACCTCCCTGAACCAACCCTCAAGCCACCATCGCAAGCCTGATGCCGCAGCAAAGCCGAAGCCGTGATGGAGAAACTTGAAGCAGAACCGAAGCGAACCTGAAGTTCAAGCCGTGGCCCGCAGTAAGGTCCCATTGTCAGCAAATCCTGATCAAAGACCTTTCGTGATGACGGCCCCCGTTCCCTGGAGCCTTGCCTGGCGCGAGGATGGCGAGCTGGCTCCGCAAGACCGGTTCGACCTCCTACAGAGCCTGATCTGCAATGAAACAGCCGACGTGCAAGCCAATTTGATTGCCGCGGTCGAGAACCTCAGCACAATCGAATTCAGCAGTCTTTCGCTCGGTGACGTGACCAGCCTCTGTGCCTGAGGGGCCGGAGCCTGAGGACCGGAGTTGCACTCCGGTCCGTTGAATGGATCTAGGAATCAGCAGGCTTGGCGAACCTGGCCTGAGCACGGGCAGCTCAGGCCAGGCTCTCCTGTGGTTATCCCTGGAACCGGGAAATCTGCAGGGGGCGGTTCATCACCCGCAGTTGACGCAGACCCTGGAACACCTCCTCGGGCATGCCCTTGGGCAGATCCACGGTGCTGTGGGCGTCAAAGATCTGAATGCGGCCGATCGCCTTGCCGTTGAGGCCAGCTTCATTGGCAATGGCGCCAACGATGTTGCCCGGCTTGATGCGATCGCGCCAGCCCACCTCAACCCGGAAGCGCTCCATATGACTTTCGGGCGGACCCATGGGGCGTTCACCACGGGGACCGCCGTCCCGGCCGCCGCCATCTCTGCCGACGTCGCGACCACCCTCTCGGCCCCGGCCCCGATCACGATCCCGGCCAAACTCACGGCCCGGACCATTGGCGCGCACTTGGTTGAAGTTTTCTTCACCTTGGAGGAGTAGCGGTTTGCCGGCCAGGCTGAGCTCGAGAGCCGCCAAGGCCAGAGCTTCGGGGCTGGAGCCCTGCTCCTGGGCTACCCGCTGCAGGATTTCGCTGAGCAACGCTTGCTCCTCAGGACTCGTCGAGGGAGTCTGGAGGCCGGTGGTCAGCCTGCTGCGCAGGCGATCAAGCCGGTTCTGGTTGATGGTGGCGTTGCTGGGAACCTCCATCTCATCAATGGATTTGCCCACCGCCCGCTCCAGACCACTCAGGAAGCGGCGCTCCCTGGGTGTGAGGAAGAGGATGGCGTCACCCTTGCGCCCAGCCCGGCCGGTGCGGCCGATGCGGTGCACATAGGCCTCACCGTCAAAGGGAATGTCGTAGTTGATCACCAGGCCAATGCGCTCCACATCGAGGCCACGGGCCGCGACGTCCGTGGCCACCAGCACATCGACTTGACCGCTCTTGAGGCGCTCGATCGTGCGCTCCCGCTGGGCTTGGGGCACGTCACCGTTGAGGACCGCAACGTCATAGCCGTGCTGCTCAAGCGACTCGGCCACCGTGATCGTGATCGCCTTGGTGCGGGCAAAGATGATCACCCCCTCGCTGGTCTCGGCCTCGAGCACACGCTCAAGGGCTGCCAGCTTGTGGGGGGCGTGGACCATCAAGAAACGCTGCCGGATGCGGGTGCCATCGGACGCTTTTTGCTTGATGGTGACCTCGGCGGGGTCATTGAGATATTTCTGGGAGATTCGCCGAATTTCAGCAGGCATGGTGGCTGAGAAGAGCACCACCTGGCGCTTCTGGGGCAATTGCTCCAGCACCCATTCGACGTCGTCGATGAAGCCCATGCGGAGCATTTCATCGGCCTCATCAAGCACCAGAGCCCGAAGACTCGATAGATCGAGTGTGCCCTGCCGCATGTGATCCATGACGCGGCCCGGGGTGCCCACAACGATCTGCACCCCTCGCTTGAGGTGATGAATCTGATCGCGGAAATCAGCGCCGCCATAGATGGCCAGGGTGCGAACCCCGCTCAGGTTCACGGCGTAACTGTTGAAGGCATCGGCCACCTGGAGGGCGAGCTCCCGGGTGGGGGCAAGCACCAGCACCTGGGGCTTGCGCTGCTCGGGGTCGAGGGCCGCCAGCATCGGCAGCGCAAAGGCGGCGGTCTTGCCGGTGCCGGTCTGGGCCTGGCCCACCAGGTCGCGACCTAGCAGCAGTTCGGGGATCGCAGCTTTCTGAATCGGTGAGGGCTCCTGATAACCAATGGCGGCGAGGGCCGTCAGCAGCTCAGGCCCAAAACCAAATCGAGCAAAGCCACTGACTTCAGCTGCAGCCGCGGTGCTGAGCTCAACCGTGGCCTCGATGCTGACTTCAGCAGTGGAGGCTGTGCTGACGACTGCAGTGCTGATATCTCCTGTGCTGACAACAGCAGTGGAGGCTGTGCTGACAACAGCAGTGGAGGTTGGGCTGAGGTCACCGCCCATGACGTCAGCACTGAGGTCAGCACTGAGGTCAAGCTCAACGCTCAGGTCGAGAGCTTGGGTGATCGGGGCCTCTGGATTGAGCTCAGCGGTGGCCTGGAGATCGATGGGCACGCTGAGATCGGCGGAACAGTTGACACTGCTGCCGCTGGAAAATTCGGTCACGGTATTCAGATGAGCCTGGGAATGTCCTTCTACGCAGGCCCGGCAGAAACCCTATGGATGAAAGCAATGGGGCCGACAAATACGAACCAGCTGCAAAACCGGATCAGGAAATTTGACCTTCTGCTCTCTAAAACTGCCCTGCCCTTGAAAAAGGGTGAGTTGAAATCTTATCACCCCACGCCTTGGAGAGCTCATTCAGCCAAGCTGCGGCCAAAATCATCGTCGAGACGCTCGATGTCGTCTTCGCTGAGCCACTCGCCGCGCTGCACTTCGACGATCAATAGATCCGATCCATCCGCACCGGCCCGGTGAATCGCCCCCAGGGGGATGAACACCGTGGTTCCAACCTCGGCGATGTGATGGGTCCCATCAATCCACAGCCAGCCCCCTCCCGCCACCACCACCCAATGCTCACAGCGATGGTGGTGGCGCTGGAGGCTGATCCGCTGGCCACTGCGGATCCAGAGCCGTTTCACCAGGTACCCCTCGCCGGCCGCAAGGGATTCAAACCACCCCCAGGGCCGCTCTGTTCGTTCAGGCATGGCCGGAGGTTGGGACAACTCCAATGCCTTGACGGATCAACTTGGCTCAGTGTGGGGGCTGGGGCCAGCTTTCAGCATGTCGCCATGATCAGATAAGCCCGCTGCCGCGCCCGGGTGAGGGCGGTGTAGAGCAGGCGCTCGTTGGGGCGGCCCGTCTCTGGCACCAGCACCCACACCTCCTCGGCTTCACTGCCCTGGGCCTTGTGCACCGTGAGTGCCAGGGCAGGCTGCGCCGAAGGCAGCTGGGCCGGGTGGACCCACTGGGGCGGCCCAGCCGCCACCCCACCAAACAACAGCCTCCGCTCGCCGTGATGGTCCACCACCAAGCCCACATCGCCATTGGCCAGGCCCAGCTCGGGCAGATTGTGGCGGCACAGCACCGGGGTCCCGAGGGGCCAGCGCTGGGGGGGCTGGCTGGCCGCCTCGCCCAGCACCGCCTGATGAATCGCATCGACCCCCCAGCGACCCCGGCGCAGGGGGGTCAGCACCAAACACTGCTCCAAAACCCGTAACAGGCTGGCTGTGGCCTGGGGATCGGTGGGGTCGAGGGCGGCGCAGCGCTGCAGCAGCAGCTGCTGGTGCTGCAGCAGGCGCTCCAGCAGGGCCGCGGGCAAACGCTGGGGCGGAGCCTGCCGCCACTGGAGGTTGGCCTCGGGCGGCAGAGCCCCAAGCAGCTCCAGCAGGGGGCTCTGCCCCTCGCGCAGGCCGGCAGCCACCGCTGCAATCGCGCCGGTGTTGCGATACACCGTGCGCAGTGTCACGGCTGCCGGCCCGAGTGCGCGGCGCCGCTCTGGCGCCTGAAGATCGGCCAAGACCGCCCCAGGCCCCACCGGCGGCAGCTGCGCCGAATCCCCCACCAGCACCAGCCGGCAGTCGGCGGGGAGGGCTTCAAGCAGGGCCTGCATCAGCGGCAGATCGACCATCGAGACCTCATCGACCACCAGCAGATCGAGCGGCAGAGGGTGGCTGCGGTTGCGCCCAAAGCGCTCACCGCGGCTCTCCAAGAGCCGGTGCAGGGTGCTGCAGGGCCAGGTCGACCCCGTCCCAGCCTGGGCCGCCTTGAGCCGTGCCGCCGCCTTGCCGGTAGGGGCCGCCAGCTGGATGCGGCAACCGGGGTGCTGGGCCTGCACCGCGGCCAGCATCTGGGCCACGGTGCTGGTTTTGCCGGTGCCAGGCCCCCCCTCGAGCAGCACCAGCGCATGCCGCAGCACGGCGGCCACTGCCTGGCGCTGGTCGGCATCGAGCCCCTCGCTGTGCCGATCAACCAACAGCGCCAGGGCAGCACCGCTGTCCGGCTGCCCAGACGCCAGGGCGAGGGGCCTCCGGGCCCGCGCGATCAGGGCCTCCAGCACCGCATCGCGCTGAAGCTGCCAGCGCCGCCACAGCACCCGATCACCCTCCAGCACCAGGGGACCCAAGGGCTCGGCCGCCAGGGGCGAGGCCGCCAGGGCCTGGCGGTGGGGCTCACTGCTGAGTGTCAGCTCCAGCCGGCCCTCACCCAAGGCTGCAGCCAGGGCCTCGATGACCTCGCCCACCAGGGGGTCGGGCCTGCAGGCATACAGGCGAGGCAGGGCCCCGGCCAGGGCCGCCGCCAGGGCCACCATCCAGCGGGGCTGCTCGGTCGGGCTGGCAGAAGCCACACCTAAACGAGCAGCAGGAGGAAAAGAACAAGACGAAGAAACCAGAGGCGTGGGCACCGTCATTGGGGGTGTCAAGGGCACCGTCATGGCGGTCCCTCCAGGGCTCGATCAAGCTCCAGCAGGCGCTCCAGCGGAGGCTGATCCACCACCATGCCGGGCACCTGGGCAGCCCCAGTAGGCCCGGGCACACCGCGCAAGAAGACGTAGACGTAGCCCCCCAGGTGCTGCGACGGGCTGTAGCCCGGCAGGCGCCAGCGCAGGTAGCGGTGCAGCGCCACCAGATACAGGTGGGCCTGCAGGGGGTAGTGGTTGGCGGCCATCAGGGCGGCCATGGCGTCGGGGCCGTAGTGGCGCGGTCCGCAGTGGAGCGGCTGGCCGTTGGAATCGCGCTCGCCGAGCCAGTTGCTCTTCCAATCGGCCACCCACCAGCGCTGCTGATGGCAAAACACCAGGTCGATCGAGCCGGTGAGGAAGCCCTGGCTGGCCACCTCGAGCTGGGCCAGCTGCTCGGCGTAGGCGATGCCAAACGCGCCGGCCGGGTGGTGCGCAAAGGGTGCAGCCAGGGCCGGCGCCCGCACCAGGCCCAGCGGCAGATCGAAGTTCATCTCGTTGAGCCGGGCTGGCCCGGCCAATTGGGCCAGGGCAAAGGAGCCCAGGGCCCCGCCCATGGGGGTGTGGCGCAGCTGCTCCAGCCCCAGCTGGGCCGCCTCCAATGGGGCCTCCGGGATGCCGGCACGCTCCAGCTCGCGCTGCAGCAGGGGGAGCTGGAGCGCCACAGGCCGCTGGTAATCGAGTTGCTCGAGAATGCGATGCAGGCAGTCACCGGCCTGGGAGCCCCTTGGAAACAGGGCCAGCGGGCCCTGC
>CAMDVN010000033.1 GCA_945877595.1 Cyanobium sp. NIES-981
CCACCACCAGCTCGTTGCCCTCCTCGCGGCTGGCCGCCACCCGGGCGGCCACCGCCTGGATGCGTTCCACGTTTGCGACCGAGGTGCCCCCGAATTTCTGTACCAGCAGGGCCATGGCGGGGGCGGGCGAGAACAACCGCGGATTTGAAGGCTGATTATCCGTTGTCGGCTTGCCTCGGGCCCAGGGATCTGGCCCAGCGGGTTGCGCAGGGGTGCCGATCAGGCCGCGCCCGAGAGCAGAAAGCCGTCGCGAAATGCCTCAGCGGCATCGGTACCTCGCTTGAGGGCGGCTTCCACCTCCAGGAGCTCACCCAGCAACCTGAGCATCAGGCCGGGGCCCTTGCCGCGGATTTGTTTGCGCATGACATAGATGCGCTTGGGGTTGCCGATCCCCGCGGCCTTGGCGATCACGCCGGCGTCGTGTTCGCCGGCCTGTTCCATGAGGGCCACCCACAGCCAGCCACGGATCTGACTGCTGAGGCTGGCCACGATGCGCAGGGCCGGTTCGCCGGCAGCCAGCAGCGCATCCACCAGGGCAATGGCGTCGGCGGGGCGGCTTGCCAGCAGGGCGTCGCCCACCGCCAGGCTGCTGGTGCTTTGCCCGCCGACCAGCGCCTCCACGGCAGCGGCGCCGATGGCCTGGCCTGGGCCCACAAACAGGGCCAGTTTTTCGAGTTCACTGGCCAGGCGTGCACTGTCGCTGCCGATGGCACTGGCCAGGGCCTGGGCTGCGGCAGGCTCCAGGCTGAGTGCCAGGCCCTTGGCGGTGCGCACCACCAGATCCACCTGTCCGGCCCCGTCCCAGACGGCCGGCAGGCTGAAGCCCTGTTCGGTGGCTTGGCCCGCTTTGGCCAGTTTTTGCAGGGTTTTGGTGGTGCGCAGTCGGGCGTCGGGCTTGGCTGGGTTGATCAGGATGAGATGGCAGTTCTCGGCGATCAGGCCCACATTGGCTTCGAGGGCCTCGGCGAGCTCGGCGGGGCACTGGTTGCAGAAGGGGCTGCGCTGCACGATCACCACCCGGGCACCGCTGCCGAAGGGCGGGGTGCGGGCCTCTTCGAGGGCCCGCAGGGCCTGGGCCGTGTCTTGGCCGTCGAGCCGACTGAGGTTGATCGCCGCCCAGCTTGGATCCAGCAGCTGCTCCACCAGCGCCTCGCCGGCGCGCTGGCGGGCGGCCTCATCGTCGCCCCAGAGCAGGTGAATCGGCATCACCTCAGGCTATGGCCTGTCCCACGCCCCTTCCCAGTTCCTGGGCTCAAGCGGCCGTACCGCACCCCGTATGGCCCCGCGTAGCCTCATGGACCTGCGCGGGGTTGTGCCTGGATGGCGTCATCTGTGGTCACGCACCTGAACCGCTCGGCGCTGCCGCAGGTGTGCTGGTGAAGCCTGGGCCTGCCGCGGCCCCTGGGCTGGATCATCCGATTTTCACCGAGAGCATTCGCCGCATTCGCTTGGCGCTGCAGCAGCCAGAGAGTCCCCAGGCCTGGCGGGCAGCGCTGCAGCGCTGCGGACCAATCGAGCAAGACGTGCTGGAGCGCTGCATTCACAGCAGCGGCGATCTGAGCATTGCCGCTGATCTGATCTTTGGGCCCAGCGCAGGTCCATCCAGTCAGCCTGGCGACGCTGATGACCTGGGTGAGCTGGGTGACCGCGCTCCAGCAGCCTGTGCCCAAGGCTTGGCGGCCCTTAGGGCTGGAGCCCTGATTCTCACTGACACCGCCATGGCGGCGGCCGCGGTGGCGCCGATGGCCGCCCGCACCTTCGGCAACCCGGTGCGCTGCCTGCTCGAGTGGGCTCCGGCCACGATGACGGCCTCGACAGCCGGCACCACACGAAGCGCCTTGGGTTTGGAGTTGGCTTGGAGCCACCTCGCGGCAGCACCCGGGCCGGCGCCGCCTGTGGTGTTGATTGGCAGCGCGCCCACGGCTTTGGAGCGGCTGCTCGATTTGGTGGTTGCGGGCGGAGCGGCGCCAGCTCCGAGTTTGGTGATTGGCATGCCGGTGGGCTTTGTGGGCGTGGCCGAGAGCAAGCGGCGCCTGGCTGCCAGTGGCCTGGCGCACATTGGGCTCGCGGGCTCGCGGGGCGGCGCCGGACTGGTGGCCGCGGCCTGCAATGCCCTGCTGCGGCGGGCCTGGCTTCAGGCGGCCAGCGGTCCCGGTTTGTCGGCCCCCTGAGCCACGCTCACGTGGCTGTTGGCCTCGATGCGGCCCAGCACCTGCCGAGCCCGCTCCACCACCGAGGCCGGGACCCCGGCCAGGCGGGCGGCCTCGATGCCATAACTGCGGCTGGCGCCGCCAGGGGCCACCCGATGCAGAAAAAGCAGGCTATCGCCCGTCTCTTGGACCAGAACCTGGGCATTGGCCACGTTGGGCAGCAGCGCAGCCAGCTCGTTGAGCTCGTGGTAATGGGTGGCAAAGATGCTGCGGGACCTGAGCTCGCCGGCCAGGTGCTCGGCCACGGCCCAGGCGATGGAGAGGCCGTCAAAGGTGGCCGTGCCGCGGCCGATTTCATCGAGCAACACCAGTGAGTGCTCGGTGGCGTGGTGGAGGATGTTGGCCGTTTCAGCCATTTCCACCATGAAGGTGGATTGGCCGCTCGCCAGGTCGTCGCCAGCGCCCACCCGCGTGAAAATGCGATCGGCGATGCCCAGCCGGGCCGAGCGCGCCGGTACCCAGCTGCCGATCTGGGCCAGCAGTTGCAGCAGCCCGGTCTGGCGCAGGTAGCAGCTTTTGCCGCTGGCGTTGGGCCCCGTGAGAATGATCAAGTCGGGAGCTGGGCCTGATTCAGTGGCCCCCAGGGTGATGTCGTTGGGGGTGAAGCGGGTCTCCACCAGCAGCTGCTCCACCACTGGGTGGCGGCCAGCTTCGATGTGCAGCTCCCGGCTCTCGGTGATCTGGGGGCAGCAGTAGCCGCCGGTGGCGGCCAGTTCGGCGAGGGAGGCGAGGGCATCGAGCCCGGCCACCAGCCGGGCTGCCGTGCGCACGGCGTCGGTGTGCTCGCCCACCCGTTGCCGCAGGGCCCCAAACAGCTCGATTTCGCGTTGGCCGGCCCGGGCCTTGAGCTGCAGAATCTGCCCCTCGCGCCCCCGGAGCGCCGGCGTCACGAAGCGCTCCTCCTGGGCCAGGGTCTGGCGGCGGATCCAGTGCTCCGGCACTGCGGCGGCCTTGGCCCGGGTCACCGCCAAGAAGTAGCCAAAGGTGCGGTGGTACTGCAGCTTGAGGGTGGCAATGCCGCTGTTGCGGCGCTCCTCGGCCTCCTGGGTGGCGAGCCAAGCGTCCTGGTCGTCGAGTTGGTTGCGCAGTCCGTCGAGCACCGCGTCAACGCCGTCGTGGATCAGCCCCCCCTCGCTGATCGTGGGCGGTGGGCTCTCCACCAGGGTGTGGCGCAGTTCGGCGGCCAGCTCGGCCAGCTCGGGCCAGGGCCGGGCCAAGGCTTGCAGGGGCTCGCTGCTGGCCTTGGCGAGCAGTGAGGCCAACAGCGGCAGACGTTCGAGCCCATCGGCCAGGGCCACCAGATCGCGGGGGGAGGCGGTGCCAGCGCCGCAGCGACCCGCCAGGCGCTCCAGGTCACCCATGGGCCGCAGCAAACGACGCAGCGCAGCGCGCAGTGGCCGGCTGGCCACCAGTTCGCTGACACCCGCCTGGCGTCTGAGGATCGCGCCTTGATCCACCAGTGGGGCCTCGATCCAGCGCCGCAGGCAGCGGCCGCCCATGGCGGTGAGGGTGGTGTCGATGGCCCACAGCAGTGACCCATGCGGGCCGCCGCCCATCTGGGTGCGGGTGAGCTCCAAGTTGCGGCGGGTGGTTGCATCCAGCACCAGCTGGTCGCCGGGGTGCCAGGTGGTGGGCGGATCGAGCGGAATGCAACGGTGTGGCACCGCCGGTGCGCCGGGGCTGGCTTGGGAGGAGCCCCTGGCAGCGGTCCCTGGTGGTGGTGGGGGCTGCTGGGTCGAATCGAGGTAGGCCACCAGTCCGCCAGCGGCCTGCACGGCGAGGGGCATCGTCCCCAGCCCAAGCCCGTCGAGGCTGGCCAGGCCAAAGCGAGCCCTCAGGGTGGCGCCGGCTTCTGCGCTCTGAAAGGCCGTGCGGCCCAGCGGTGTGACCAGCACCCCGGGTGGGCACCAGAGCCTGGCGGGGGCGGGTTGGTCTTCAGGCTGATCGCCAGGCCGGGCGGCTGGCACTACCACTTCGGCCGCTTCGCGTTGGAGCAGCTCTTGGTGCAGGGCGGCCGTGCCCTGGCGCTGGGTGACGCGGAACTCACCGGTGCTCACGTCAGCGACGGCCAGGGCCCAGCTGGGGCCTTCCAGCACCACGGCACAGAGCCAGTTGTTGCGGCGGGCGGCAAGCAGACCCTCTTCGATCACGGTGCCGGGGGTGAGCACCCGGGTCACCTCGCGTTTGAGCAGGGCTCCCTTGGCGGCTGTGGTTTCGATCTGGTCGCAGAGGGCGACGCTGAGCCCGCGCCGCACCAGTTCGCCGCAGTACCGCTCGGCTGCATGGTGGGGGATGCCGGCCATCGGCACTCGGCCGATCGCCTTGCCGGCGTCCTTGCCGGTGAGGGTGAGCTCCAGCAGCCGTGAGGCGGTGATCGCGTCTTCAAAGAAGCATTCGAAGAAGTCGCCTAGGCGGTAGAGCAGCAGCCGATCGGGATGGGCCCGCTTGAGCTCCACGTAGTGGCGCAGCATCGGCGTGAGCTGGGCCGGTTCGATCAGGCTGTGGTGGTGCCAAGCGGGCAGGTCGTCGCCTCCAGCGGGGTCAGAGGGCTCCGGTTTTGGTCCATCCGTCCTGGCCGTTTCCTGTGCTGAGGGGTCGTCGGCATCGGCACCGTGGGCGTCGGCACCATGGGCGTCGGCACCATGGGCCCCAACCGTTGGCTGGGCCGTGCTGCTGCGGGCCCGTGGCCTGGCGCGGGCGTCGGCAATCAGGCTGGCCGCATCGGCGAGGGGATCTGGGCCGATGTGGCCATCAGCCCCCGCAGGCGAGCCCGCCTGGGTGGCTGGGCTCTCCAGCCCCAGGGCGGCTTCCAGCGAGAGCTGTTGCCCGGGGTTGGCGCCCCTGCTTGCGCTCGCCGCCACAGCTCTGTCACGAAGCCTTCCACATTAAGCCGGGTGCAAACAGTTGTTTGGACGGCTCCCCCCATGGGTGGGACCGTGATGGCCAGGAGCCACTACAGGTGGTGGCTCCTGGGTTTGGGGCTGCCGCAGCGCCGGGGCGGCCTCCCCACAACTTGTGAAGCACGCCCCGTCGGCCCCGGCTTCCATGTGAGAATCCGCCCACTGGCTGCCCTGACAGGCTTGTCCAGCCCCGCGACGCCGATCCATGCAGATCCTCAACACCCTCACCGTTCTGGCCCTGGTGGTGATGTCCTTCGCCCTGATCGTGGCGGTGCCCGTCCTCTACGCCAGCAGCGATGACAGCGGCCGTTCCAACCGCTTGATCCTCCTTGGCGGCCTGGCTTGGGTGGCCCTGGTGCTGGTCAACTGGGGCATGAGCGTCTTCGTCGTTTGACGCTCGACCACGTCGTTATTTGACGCTCGACCACAGCCTGACGACTTGGCGAATGGCAGGGGTTGGAACGACCTGGCTGGCTTCGGCAGGATCGCTTCGTAGGCTGGATTCCACAGTTGTTGGGATCTGGCGTTGACCATTTTTGAGGGACGGTTTACCGAGGTCGCCGGACTCCGGATTGCCGTGGTGGTGGCTCGATTCAATGACTTGGTCACGGGCAAGTTGTTGAGCGGCTGCCTCGACTGCCTGTCACGCCACGGCATCGATGTGACCGACTCCAGTGGTCAGCTCGATGTGGCCTGGGTGCCGGGCAGTTTTGAGATTCCCCTGGTGGCCCAACGTTTGGCGGCCAGTGGTCGCTACGAGGTGGTGATCACTCTGGGGGCAGTGATCCGCGGTGATACGCCCCATTTCGATGTGGTGGTGGCCGAGGTGGGCAAGGGGGTGGCCGCCGTGGCCCGCGACACCGGCGTGCCGGTGATTTTTGGTGTGCTCACCACCGACACCCTCCAGCAGGCCCTCGAGCGGGCTGGCATCAAGAGCAACCTGGGCTGGAGCTACGGCCTGCAGGCGCTGGAGATGGGCAGCCTGATGACGGCTTTGCCCTAGATCCAGCCCTGCCGTCACCGTCGTTGCGGTGGCCACGCGCCAGATCTGCTTCTGATCTGTGAATTGACCATTGGCGGGCGTGGTTTGTGGCCAGCCTGGCGATCCTTGGTTGTCCAGGATCTCCTTGTCCAGTGCTTCTAAAGGGCTGTTGCTGGCTGGCGGCAATGGCACGCGCCTGCACCCCATGACCCAGGCGATCAGCAAGCAATTGCTGCCGGTCTACGACAAACCGATGATCTATTACCCGCTCAGCACGTTGATGCTGGCAGGGATTCGCGAGGTGTTGGTCATCACCACGCCGGTGGATTTTGAAGCGTTTCAGCGTTTGCTTGGCGATGGCAGTGCCTGGGGCATGGCCATTGAGTACGCCATTCAGCCCAATCCCGATGGTCTGGGCCAGGCTTTTTTGATTGGTGCCGACTTTCTCGATGGGGCACCGGCCGCCCTGGTGTTGGGCGACAACCTCTTCCACGGCAGTGATCTGGTGCCGAAGCTGCACAGCAGCAATGGCCATGCACCGGGCGCCACGGTGTTTGTCTATCCCGTGGAGGATCCCGATCGCTATGGCGTGGTCGAGTTTGACAGTGACTGGCGTGTCACTGGGTTGGAAGAGAAGCCGGCCACGCCCAAATCGCGTTACGCGATCACAGGCCTGTATTTCTATGACCACACCGTGGTTGAACGGGCCAGCTCCCTGCTGCCCTCCGCCCGCGGTGAGCTGGAGATTACCGACCTCAATCGCCAATATTTGGAGGAGGGGCTGCTGCGGGTGGAGCGCATGGGTCGGGGCATGGCCTGGCTCGACACGGGCACCTGCGACTCCCTGCATGAGGCGAGCAGTTACATCCGCACCCTCGAGCGGCGCCAGGGCCTCAAGGTGGGCTGCCCTGAAGAGGTGGCCTGGCGTCAGGGCTGGATCAACGACGAGGCCCTGGCGGCCCTGGCCGCCCCGTTGCGCCGCAGCGGCTATGGCGGTTACTTGCTGCAGCTGCTGGAGGCGTCCCATGCGGGTTGAAACCCTCTGCGCTGCCTCAGGCCAGCCCTTGCTCGGCCCCCTGCTGTTGCGGCCTGAGCTGTTTGGCGACACGCGCGGTTTTCTGTTTGAGAGTTGGAATCAGCGGCACTGGCAACAGCTGTTGGCCAAGCAGGGCCAGTTGGCCGATCGCTTTGTGCAAGACAACCACTCCCGCTCCAGACGTGGTGTGTTGCGGGGTCTGCATTACCAGCTGCCACCCCACGCTCAGGCCAAGCTCGTGCGCTGTGTTCGGGGTGAGATTTTTGATGTGGGGGTTGACCTGCGTCCCCAGTCCCCCACCTACCGCCAGTGGGTGGGGGTGTATCTGAGTGATCAGAACCACTGTCAGCTGTGGCTGCCCCAGGGGTTCGCCCACGGTTTTCTGACCCTCAGCGAGCAGGCCGAGGTGCTCTACAAGGCCTCCGATTTTTGGCATCGTGAGAGCGAGCGATCCATCCGCTGGAGTGATCCGCAGCTGCAGATCGCCTGGCCATTGCAGGGCCTAGAGGGCCAAGATCCATTGGTATCGGATAAGGACGCCTGCGCTCCCGCCCTGGCGGAGGCGGCCAGGGCCCTGGAGGTTTTTGTTTGAAAGTGCTGCTCACCGGTGCTGCCGGTCAGTTGGGCCAAGCGTTGCAGCAGCAGTTGCCGCCGGGCGTTGAGCTCATTGCTACCAATCGCTCTGGGGGTCTGGGCCTGCAGGCTCTGGATCTGGCCGACCCCCAGGCCTGCCGCGCTTTGGTGCGTGAGCACAGGCCCGATTGGGTGCTCAATGGGGGCGCTTACACCGCGGTCGACAAGGCCGAGCGTGAGCCGGAGCTGGCCGCTGCCGTGAATGCCGGCGCGCCCCGCGCCCTGGCTGAGGCGCTGCTGGAAACCGGTGGCCGCCTGCTGCAGCTCAGCACCGACTTTGTCTTCAATGGCCAGCAGGGAAGCCCCTATCGGCCCGAGCAGCCGCGGGATCCACTGGGTGTCTACGGCACGACCAAGGCGGCTGGTGAAGCGGCGGTGGAACAGGTGCTGGGTGACACCCAGCAGGGGGTGATCTTGCGCACCAGCTGGGTGATGGGTCCGGCGGGTCGCAACTTTGCCCTCACCATGCTGCGCTTGCATCAAGACAGGGCTGCCGGCAACCAACCCCTCGGCGTGGTGGCCGACCAGGTGGGCGGCCCCACCAGCACCCAATCTCTGGCAGGCGCCTGCTGGCGTCTTCTGCAGCTGGGTGCCGGGGATCGGCAGGCCGCGGGACACCTGCCGGCGGTCATGCATTGGTGTGATGCCGGGGCCGCCAGCTGGTATGACGTGGCCGTGGCCGTGGGGGAGCTGGGGCTCGAGCTGGGCTTGCTGGACAGCATGGCCCATGTGACACCGCTCAGCACCGAGCAATACCCAACCCCTGCCCGTCGACCTGGCTACTCGCTGCTCGATTGCAGCGAAGCGAGGCAGGTGCTGGGGCTGGTGCCCCGCCACTGGCGTTTGACCCTCCGCCAGCTGCTGGAGGCGCTGCGATGATCCCAACTTCTTCTCCAAGCTCTGCGCCGGTCTCGATGCCCACCACCACCGAACTGCTGGGCGACCGTCGACGGGTGCTGGTGACCGGCGGGGCCGGATTCATTGGCGGGGCCGTGGTGCGGCGCCTGCTGCGCGAGACCACGGCCCTGGTCTTCAACCTCGACAAGCTTGGCTATGCCAGCGATGTGAGCGGCATCAACGCGGTGCTGGCCGAGCTCGCTGCCCAGGGCGGTGATCCGGCTGGCGCCGGCGAGCCCCGCCATCAGTTGATGCGGGTGGATCTGGCCGACGCCGAGGCCACAGCCGAGGCGGTGCGGCGCGCTGATCCTGATGTGGTGCTGCACCTGGCAGCCGAAAGCCATGTGGATCGCTCGATCGAGGGGCCGGCGGCCTTCCTCGAGAGCAACGTGATCGGCACCTTTTCACTGTTGCAAGCGCTGCGTCACCACTGGGAGCGGCTGCCGGTTGAGCGGCAGGCCCGCTTTCGTCTGCTGCACATTTCCACCGATGAGGTGTTTGGTTCGCTTGGGGCCGAGGGCCGTTTCAACGAGACCACTCCGTACGACCCCCGCAGTCCCTATTCGGCCAGCAAGGCCGCCAGCGACCACCTGGTGCGGGCCTGGCACCACACCTATGGACTGCCCGTGGTGCTCACCAACTGCTCCAACAACTACGGACCCTGGCAGTTCCCTGAAAAGCTGATCCCGGTGGTGATCCTCAAGGCGGCTGCAGGCGAGCCCATTCCCCTCTACGGGGATGGCGCCAATGTTCGTGACTGGCTCTACGTGGAGGATCACGTCGATGCCCTGCTGCTGGCGGTGGGCCAGGGGGAGGTGGGCCGTAGCTACTGCGTGGGCGGAGCGGGCGACCACGGCACCCCCAGTGAGCGCACCAACCGGCAGGTGGTGGAGGCGATCTGCGCGCTGCTCGATGCCCGCGTGGGCGAGGGGGCACCCCACAGCCGCCTGATCAAGGCGGTTGGAGACCGGCCTGGCCATGACCGTCGCTATGCGATTGATTCAGGTCGCATCTGCCAGGAGCTGGGCTGGCGGCCTCGCCACAGCTTTGAGGAGGGTCTGGCCACCACGGTGGCCTGGTATCTCGCCCAGGGCGACTGGTGCGGGCAGGTGCGTCAGCGGGCTGCCTACGACGGCAGCAGGATGGGTCTGGTTTGACCACGGGGGCCCCCGTGGTGCATGCTGGCAAAGTCGACTCGAGGGTCGGCCTGCGGATGTAGCTCAGTGGTAGAGCATCTCCTTGCCAAGGAGAGGGTCGAGAGTTCGAATCTCTTCATCCGCTTACGAATTCACGCCAATCTCCATCTGAGACCAGATTGGGCCTTCAGTCTTTGCGCATGAGCTTCTGGGAATCGACCTGCCGGAAGCCCAGCTGGGTGTAGAAGCCGGCACTGTTGCTGGTCATCAGGTACGTGCGCTCTACCCCCTGGAGTTCGGGGTGGGCACACAGGCTTTCGACGATTTTTCGCCCCAGGCCCTGGCCCTGGAGCTCGGTGGCCACCACCACATCCCACAGCACGGCCCGGAAGATGCCGTCGCTGCTGGCTCGGCCGAAACCCACCAGCTGTTGCCCTTGCCAGGCGCTCACGGCCGCAGCGCTGCCCTCGAGCATGCGGTAGAGGTCGGCGCTGCTGCGCCCCGTGGCCCAGAAGCTGTGTTGATCAAGCAGGGCCTGCAATTGCCGCAGCGCCCGCGCCGGTCGCAGCCCTGGGCCAAGCCCCAGCCGCAGCCCTGGTGCCCCCCGCCGATGGCGGATCAGCAGAATCGAACTGGCACGATGCATGCCCCAATCTTCGCCTCTAACCGCAATGGGGTCTCCAGAACCCTTGCGCTGGCTTGCTTTTGAGCCGCTGCCGCCGATTTTGCAGTGGTAGGGTGACCCCACTGGTTGGTGGCCGTTTCCATGCTCAAGCTGTTGCTGGGTGATCCCAATGCCCGCAAGCTGCAGCGCTATCAGCCCCTCGTTTCCGACATCAACTTGTTGGAGGAGGAGGTGGCCCCGCTCTCCGATGATGAGCTGAGGAGCCTCACGGCCGAATTCCGCCAGAAACTGGAGCCCGTGGCCGGCAACCCGACCCGGGTGCGCCAGGTGCTGGATGAGCTGTTGCCCCAGGCCTTCGCCGTGGTGCGCGAGGCCAGCCGCCGGGTGCTCGGGATGCGCCACTTTGACGTGCAGTTGATCGGCGGCATGGTGCTGCACGGCGGTCAGATCGCCGAGATGAAGACGGGCGAAGGCAAGACCCTGGTCTCGACCCTGCCCGCTTACCTCAATGCCCTCACCGGCCGCGGCGTGCACGTGGTCACGGTCAACGATTACCTGGCCCGGCGTGACGCCGAGATGATGGGCCAGGTGCACCGTTTTCTGGGCCTTTCGGTGGGGCTGATCCAGCAGGACATGCCGCCGGCCGAGCGCCAGCGCAACTATGCCTGTGACATCACCTACGCCACCAATTCTGAGCTGGGCTTCGATTATTTGCGTGACAACATGGCGACCGACATCGCCGATGTGGTGCAGCGGGAGCCCTTCTTCTGCATCATCGATGAGGTCGATTCGATCCTGATTGATGAGGCTCGTACCCCGTTGATCATCTCGGGCCAGGTTGAGCGCCCGCAGGAGAAGTACCTCCAGGCGTCCGAGGTGGCGGCCCAGCTGGAGCGAGCCGTCGAAATGGGCAAAGACGGCATCGATCCAGAGGGCGATTACGAGGTCGATGAAAAGCAGCGCAATGTGACCCTCACCGATGAGGGCTATGCCAAGGCGGAAGCGATGCTTGGGGTTGAGGATCTGTTCAATCCCCAAGACCCTTGGGCCCATTTTATTACCAACGCCCTCAAGGCCAAGGAGCTGTTCATCAAGGATGTCAGCTACATCGTGCGCAGCGAAGAGGTGGTCATTGTTGATGAGGGCACGGGCCGGGTTATGCCTGGTCGCCGTTGGAGTGATGGCCTGCATCAGGCGATCGAGGCCAAGGAGTGTGTGCCGATTCAGCCTGAAACCCAGACCTTGGCCAGCATCACCTATCAGAACTTCTTCCTGCTCTATGAGCGCCTTTCTGGCATGACCGGCACGGCAAAAACCGAAGAGGTCGAGTTTGAGAAGACCTACAAACTCGATGTCACCCTGGTGCCCACCAACCGTCCCAGCCGGCGCAGCGACTGGACCGATCAGGTTTACAAGACGGAGACGGCCAAGTGGCGCGCTGTGGCCACCGAGATCGGCGAGGTCCATGGCCAGGCACGACCAGTGCTGGTGGGCACCACCAGTGTGGAGAAATCGGAATTGCTCTCGGCCCTGCTGGCCGAGCAGCAGATTCCCCATAACCTGCTCAACGCCAAACCCGAGAACGTCGAGCGGGAGGCCGAGATCATTGCCCAGGCGGGTCGGGCAGGTGCCGTGACGATCGCCACCAACATGGCCGGCCGCGGGACCGACATCATTTTGGGCGGCAACAGCGATTACATGGCCCGCCTCAAGGTGCGCGAACTGCTGCTGCCCCGATTGGTGCGCCCTGAGGAGGGCCACAAGCCGCCGATCCCTTTGCAGCGCTCCGCCGAGGGCGGAGGTGGCTTTGCAGCCGGCAATGGCGGTACAGGGGGCAGTGGACCGGCTTCGTTTAAGGCCCCGAGTGAAGCTCGGGCGATGGGCAATCTCTATCCCTGCAGCCTCACCGAGCAGACTGACCAGGCGCTAAGCCAGATGGCCCGCGATTTGGTGGCGGCTTGGGGTGATCGCAGTCTCACCGTGCTTGAACTGGAAGAGCGCATCACCCAGGCGGCTGAAAAGGGCCCCACCGATGAGCGCGAAATCCTGGCTCTCCGGGAGTTGACGGCCACGATCAAGGCGGAATATGACAGTGTGATCCAACCCGAGGGGATCCAGGTAAGGGAGGCCGGTGGCCTCCACGTGATTGGCACCGAACGCCATGAATCCCGTCGGGTTGACAACCAGTTGCGGGGCCGCTGCGCCCGCCAGGGGGATCCGGGCAGCACCCGTTTTTTCCTCTCGCTGGAAGATAACTTGCTGCGTATTTTTGGTGGTGATCGGGTCGCCGGTTTGATGAATGCGTTTCGGGTCGAGGAGGATATGCCGATCGAATCCGGCATGCTGACGCGCTCGCTCGAGGGAGCCCAGAAAAAGGTTGAGACCTATTACTTCGACATTCGTAAGCAGGTCTTTGAGTACGATGAAGTGATGAGCAATCAGCGTAAGGCTGTTTATGCTGAACGTCGCCGCGTCCTGGAGGGGCGTGAGCTCAAGCAGCAGGTGCTCGGCTATGGCGAGCGCACCATCAATGACATTGTGGAAGCCTACATTAATCCTGACTTGCCGCCTGAGGAGTGGGATTTGGTCAGCTTGGTCAGCAAGGTCAAGGAATTCATCTATCTCCTGGAGGACCTCACCCCCGAGCAGATCGTCGGTCTGCAGCTCGAGGAGCTCAAGTCCTTCCTGCAGGAGCAGATGCGCAATGCCTATGACATCAAGGAGGGTCAGATTGAGCAGGAGCGCCCCGGTTTGATGCGCCAGGCGGAGCGCTTCTTCATTCTTCAGCAGATTGATAGCCTCTGGCGCGAGCATCTGCAGTCCATGGATGCGCTGCGCGAATCAGTGGGGCTGCGGGGCTACGGCCAGAAAGACCCACTGATCGAATACAAAAACGAGGGCTATGACATGTTCCTCGACATGATGACCCAGATGCGTCGCAATGTGATCTATTCGATGTTCATGTTCCAGCCGTCTCCATCCGCCCAGGCGGCCACGGCTTAGCTGCCGGCTACGGCCTAGCTGCCAGCCACGGCTTAGCTGCGCCCACGGCTTAGCTGCCAGCCACGGCCTAGCCCCCATCTCTGACGCTCTCCGGTCTCCGCGTTGACCAGGTTTAGCCGGTGATGCCAGGGCTTTCGCCGAGAAACTCGAGGATTTCGCGATCCTTGAGATTCTGAGACTCGCCCCGGCAGGTTTCGAAGAGGGGCCTGCCGGCGGCCAGCTCCCGCAGGCAGGCCTGGGTGCGCACCAGCTCCCCCTCGAGCACATCGATCCGCTCCATCAGGTTGCGGATCACCCGGGCTTCGGCGTCGGGCAGGGCTGAGTGGGCCAGGGGATCGATCCTGACCCCGCTTTGATGGATCACCCGGCCCGGGATCCCCACCACGGTGCTGTTGGGCTCCACATCGCGCAGGACCACCGAACCGGCGCCGATGCGGGTGTTCGTGCCCACGGTGATCGCCCCCAGCACCTTCGCCCCGGCTCCGACCACCACATTGGTCTGCAAGGTGGGATGGCGCTGACCATGGGCCTTGCCGGTGCCCCCCAGGGTGACGCCTTGGTACAGCAGGCAGTGATCACCGATCACGGCGGTTTCGCCAATCACCACGCCCATGCCGTGGTCGATGAACACGCCCTGGCCGATCCGAGCCCCGGGGTGGATCTCCACGCCAGTGAGCAGCCGCCCCAGTTGGCTCAGCACGCGGGCCAGCAAGGGCATGGGTGCAAGCCGCAGGCCCCACAGCCAGTGGCTGCAGCGATGCAGCACCAGGGCGTGGAAGCCGGGATAGCAGAGCAGGATCTCCAGCGTGCCCCGGGCGGCCGGGTCGCGCTCCTTGATGATCGCGAGGTCGGCGACAATGCTGTTGAGCATGGGCCGAGCCTAGGCAGGCTCAGGGCGCCAGCAGGCCGATGTCTTTGCGCAGCAGATCGATGGTGGCGCTGCCCAAATAGCTCTGGGCGCAGTGCACCACGGGCAGGCGCATCAACTGGGAGCGGTTCTGGCGCAGGGTCTGCTCCACCAGGGGCAGGCTGGGTCGATCGCAGAGCACGTGGCTGGCTGCTCGCAGCAGGGCCAACAGCCGACTGCCGACGTCGGGGTTGGCGGTCATCACCAGCAGCTCATTGCCGCGCATGCTGTGCAGGATCACTTCGGCGGCCCGCAAGATGCCGGGGCTAATGCTCACCAGGCCCACACAACTGCCGGAGCGCAGCTCCTTGAGCAGGTCGAGCTCGTGGCGAAAGTCATTGAGGTCCACTGGCACGGCCCGCACGCTGTGGCGCCGGGCGATCTCCTCAACTGGTTGGAGAAAGTACCGGCTGGTCACCACCGTGCCGTTGTTGGCACTCTCGAGCACCGCTTCCAGTTCCTCCATGGGCACCACCTCCACCGGTACTCCCAGGTGGGGTGCGAGCTCTTCGGCGATCAGCATCGAGGCGCCGATGTCTTCGCGGGGGGTGGAGACCAGCACCCGCGCACCGCAGCGCAGCCGCCAGTCGATTTCACGGGTGAGCAGGTCGCGGGCCTGCTGCAGGGTGCAACCGGCATTGAGCAGGCCATCAACGCTTTGGCGCACTTCCCGATCGATATCGGGGATGGCACGGGGTCTCATCCCCGGCGGTGGCTTGATCTCCCTGGGGTTCTGTTGATCCCGTACATAGATGCCCGAGCCGGCCATGGCTTCCACCACGCCATCGGTTTCGAGTTGGCGGTACACCTTGCTGATTGTGTTGCGGTGCAGGCCGGTCTGCATCGCCAGCTGGCGTGTGCTCGGTAAACGGTGGCCAGGGGGGTAATGCCGCGCCGCGATGGCGAAGCAGATCTGGTTGTACAGCTGGGTGGACGCCGGGATGTCGCTTTCCTGCTGAATGTGGAATCGCACGCCGGAGTGGGCCAGATGGACTGCTGGCCACCTTACGGAGCCTTGGCCTGGGTGACAATTGCTGCGTTGGCATAAGGCCCCGTGGCTGCTCCCATAAGGGGGCAGCCACAGCACGCGTTGGTTGTCGGTCCTGGATGTCGGTCCTGGTTGTCGATCCTGGTTGTGGATCCCGCCGGGCCGGCCAGGTTGTTTCGGCAAGGCCCGTTCCGAGGTTGGCCCCCAGAGGTTGGCCCCCAGAGAGTGACCCCAGCAGGGGTTGGCCCCAGAGGGTCAGCTTCAGCCGTTGAGCTTCAGCCGTTGACCTTCAGACGGTGGCCCTGACCGGTTGTTCGCCGGCGACGCCGCCAGAGGCTATGGCCGGTTCGGGGGTGGGCCTGGAACGGCCCTCGCTGGGCTTGGGACTGGCCGCGGGCTTGCCTGCAGCGGCCTTGCGGGGGCTCAAAAACATGATCATGTTGCGCCCCTCCCGCTTGGGGGGCTGCTGGATCTCGGCGTTCTCCTCGAGATCCCTGGCCATGCGCATCAACAACACCTCGGCCAGGGCCGTGTGCTGGATTTCCCGGCCCCGGAAGATCACGGTGCACTTGACCTTGTCGCCGTCGCGAAGGAAGCGTTGGGCTTGACCGATCCGCACTTGGTAATCGTGCGAATCGATCTTGTAGCGCATCTTGACCTCCTTGACCTCGGTCTGGTGCGACTTCTTCTTGGCCTCCTTGGCCTTTTTCTCCTGTTCGAATTTGTACTTGCCGTAATCCATGATCCGGCACACCGGTGGATCGGCCTTTTCGCTCACCAGCACCAGGTCGAGCTCCCGATCCTTGGCTACCTCCAGGGCTGCCTCCCGGGTGATCACACCCAACTGGCTGCCGTCGGCGTCAACCACCCGCAGGTTCGGGTAGCTGATCCGCTCATTGATGTTGGGGAGCTCCCGGACGGGAGCGCGGCGATCAAACCGGGGACGGGGAGGCATTCAGGCGGGCGAGGGTTTGCAGGGTTGCGCTGGGCAGCGATGCGCTGGGCAGCGGTGCGCTGGGTTGAGGCGCAGTTGAAGCGCCAAGCACGAACACTTCACCCTAGAACGGCTTCCACCGCCAGCAAGCTCTCTTGTAGTTGTTGCTGCAGATTCGAGCCCGAGAGCCAGAGGGGAGCGTGTTGGCGGCGAAACCAGGTGCGCTGGCGTTTGGCGTATTGCTGGGTGCGTTGCTCGGTGATCCGGATCGCCTCGGCGTGCTCGAGCTCGCCGGCCAGGTGGCGCCGGGCTTCGTCGTAGCCGATCGTGCCGAGCAGAGCCAGGTCGGGGCCGTAGCGCGCGCTGAGGCGTTGCGTTTCTTCGAGCAGGCCGGTGGCGTAGAGGGCCTGGGTGCGGGTGCTG
This sequence comes from Cyanobium sp. NIES-981, assembly GCA_945877595.1. Taxonomy (GTDB): domain Bacteria; phylum Cyanobacteriota; class Cyanobacteriia; order PCC-6307; family Cyanobiaceae; genus RGUW01. The sequence goes on from CAMDVN010000033.1 coordinate 16,675, forward strand.
ATGCGCTGCCGCAGATCTGCTGGGTTGAGGCCCAGCTCCAGCACCCGCCAGGGCGGCGGGCTGCTCGACTGCTGACTCGATAAGGGGCGCCCGGTGGCGTAAATCACCTCGAGGGCCCGTTGCGTGCGCACGGCGTCGGCCGGGGCGATGCGAGCCGCTGCGGCCGCATCGGCCTGGGAGAGCAGTTGGTGGCAGGTGGCCTGGCCCAGGGCCTCGAGTTGGCGGCGCAGGCTGGGCTGGGGCGGCACTGCCGGCGGGGTCATGCCCTGGGTGACGGCCCTGAGATAGAGGCCGCTGCCTCCAGCCAGCAGCGCCATGGGCCCGCGTGCATGGTGGCGGCGGTGCTCTGCCGCCACGGCCTCGGTGGCGATCGCACTGAATTCCTGCAGGTTGATCGGCTGATCGGGATCGCGCAGATCGAGCAGTTCGTGGCGGATGGCCTGGCGCTGGGCTGCGGTGGGTTTGGCCGTGCCCACGTCCATGTGTCGGTAGAGCTGGCGGGAATCCACATTCAGCACCGCCAGGTCAAGGGTCCGGGCTAGCTCCAGGGCCAGGGCGGTCTTGCCGCTGGCGGTAGGACCCACCAGCACGATCACCAGGGGTTGAGTGGTGGGTTCGTTTTGCATGACACCCAGTCTGCCGACTGGGTGTCGATAGCAACCCCCGGTTCGCGCTTTCGCCAGAGGGGTCCAGGTGGGGCCAGGGGCAGCCGATCTGGGTCGCCGGTGGTAAATTGATCTCCAGACGAAGGGGCCCCGGCTCCCAACCTGATTAACCGCCCCGGACGTGCCGTCCTGTGCCTGTGTCCCGGGGGAGCCCCACCCGCATGAGCGAAGTCACCAAAGTTCAGGCCGCCTACGGCGCCGAGCAGATCCAGGTGCTGGAAGGCCTGGAGCCCGTGCGCAAGCGCCCGGGCATGTATATCGGCACCACTGGACCGAGGGGCCTGCACCACCTCGTCTACGAGGTGGTCGATAATTCGGTCGATGAAGCCCTGGCGGGCCATTGCGATTCGATCGTGGTCGTGTTGCACGAGGACGGCTCCTGTGCCGTCAGCGACAACGGCCGTGGCATCCCCACTGATATCCACCCCCGTACCGGTCGCAGCGCCCTCGAGACGGTGCTCACCGTGCTGCATGCCGGGGGCAAGTTTGGCTCCGGTGGCTACAAGGTGTCGGGCGGCCTCCACGGCGTGGGGGTTTCGGTGGTCAATGCGCTCAGTGCCTGGGTTGAGGTCACCGTGCGCCGCCAAGAGCAGGTGCACACGCAGCGCTTTGAGCGGGGCCTGCCGATCGGCACCCTGATTTCGACGCCAGCGCCGGTTGGCGAGGAAGCCCGCACCGGCACTTCAGTGCGTTTTCTGCCAGATCTGGAGATCTTCAGCGGCGGGATCGAATTTGACTATCAGACCCTGTCGGCCCGGTTGCGCGAGCTCGCCTACCTCAATGGTGGCGTCAGGATCGTCTTCCGCGATCAGCGTGCGTCGGCCCGCAATGCCGCAGGGGAGGCCCACGAGGAGATTTATCTCTATGAGGGTGGCATCAAAGAGTACGTCGCCTACATGAATGCGGAGAAAGATCCGCTGCATCCCGATATCATTTATGTGAATTCGGAAAAGGAGGGAGTGCAGGTTGAGGCTGCACTGCAATGGTGCGTGGATGCTTATTCCGACAGCATTCTTGGCTTTGCAAACAACATCCGCACAGTTGATGGCGGGACCCATATCGAGGGCCTTAAAACTGTTCTGACTCGCACCCTCAACACCTTTGCCAAGAAGCGCGGCAAGCGCAAAGATGCCGATGGCAATCTGGCTGGTGAAAACATCCGCGAGGGCCTTACGGCGGTGCTCTCGGTCAAGGTGCCTGATCCAGAGTTTGAGGGGCAAACCAAGACCAAACTCGGGAACACCGAGGTGCGGGGCATCGTTGACACCTTGGTTGGAGAAGCACTCGGCGAATACCTCGAGTTCAATCCCTCGGTGATTGATCTGATCCTGGAGAAGGCTATTCAGGCCTTTAATGCTGCCGAGGCTGCCCGTCGCGCCAGAGAGTTGGTGCGGCGCAAGAGCGTGCTCGAAAGCTCGACCTTGCCGGGCAAATTGGCCGACTGCAGCTCACGGGATCCGAGTGAATCGGAGATTTATATCGTGGAGGGCGATTCGGCAGGTGGTTCGGCCAAGCAGGGCCGGGATCGACGCTTTCAGGCCATATTGCCCCTGCGGGGCAAAATTCTCAATATTGAGAAAACAGATGATGCCAAGATTTATAAAAATACAGAAATCCAGGCGCTGATTACAGCTTTGGGCCTTGGGATTAAGGGCGAGGATTTTGACGAAAAGAATCTTCGCTATCACCGCATCGTCATCATGACCGACGCCGATGTCGATGGGGCCCATATTCGAACCCTGTTGCTCACATTCTTCTACCGCTACCAAAAGGCGCTGGTCCAGGGTGGCTACATCTACATCGCCTGTCCTCCTCTCTACAAGGTTGAGCGCGGCAAAAAGCACAACTACTGCTACAACGAGTCTGATCTCAAAAAGACGATCCAATCCTTCGGCGAGAAAGCTAACTACACCATTCAGCGCTTCAAGGGTCTCGGTGAAATGATGCCCAAGCAGCTCTGGGAGACCACGATGGATCCCACGACGCGCACCATGAAGCGGGTCGAGGTTGAAGACGCCCTCGAGGCCGACCGGATCTTCACGATCCTGATGGGTGACAAGGTGGCTCCGCGACGTGAGTTCATTGAGGCCCACAGCTCCGAGCTGGACATGGCCCAGCTCGACATTTGACGACCCGGCCGGCGCACGGTTCCGGTGGGGGCTCATCGGCCATCCAGTCACGACATGGGGCCGTTTGGGCGCTGCGCTGGATGGTCCTGGTGTCGTTTGCCCTGCTGGCTCCGGCGGCTCTTCCTGCCGGAGGCGGTGACCAGCGCTCTCCGCAGCTGAGGCGCCGAGAAGCCGGGCGGCGGGCTGAACCCCTGTTGGCCCATGCCTCCTGTGAACTGCGCTGTGCTCCCGAGCACCACGCACCGGTACTGGCCCGCTGCGACACGGGCACGCCGTTTCGGGTACTGCGCCGTTGGTGTTCACCGCGGGGTGAGCGTTGGCTTCAAGTGGAGTGGGCGGCTCCTCCCGAGGGTTTGAAGGCCGCCGCCGCTCCAGCGGCGACGGCCTTTGGTGATCGCCGTCGCCGCGGCTGGCTGCCGGGCTGAGCTGGTCAGCAGGTTGAGCTCAGCCGGCGAGGGCAGCTTCGATGGCGCCTTTGAGCTCGGCGGAATCGGGTTCAACGGCGCTCTTGTAACGCCCCAGCACGGCGCCGTCTTTGCCGATCAGGAACTTCTCGAAGTTCCAAGCCACCGCGCCGGCAGGCTCGGCCTGGGTGAGCGTGGTGTAGGGCTGCTCGGCCATGGTCACCTTGTCGAACAACGGGAAGTTGGCGCCAAAGCTGGTTGAGCAGAACTGCTGAATTTCGGGCAGCGTGCCGGGTTCCTGGGCGCCAAAGTCGTTGCAGGGGAAGCCCAGCACGGTGAAGCCCTGGGGGCCGTAGGTCTCCTGCAAGGACTGCAGGCCGGTGTATTGACGGGTGAAGCCGCAGCGGCTGGCCACGTTCACGATCAGCAGCACCTGGCCGTTCCAGTCGCCGAGCTTGCGCTGGCCGCCCTCGGCATCACGCACGGCCACGTCGCTCACGTTGATCGCCATTGGAGGAGGGAAAGAAGGGGAATTGGGTCAAGGCCTGCCGAGGCCGGCCAATGGGGCGGACCCTAGCGGCTGCCCCCATACACTCGGCTGACCGCCCCCAGGCCCATGAGTGATGCCAACGGAGTGGCGCTGGCCGAGGTTGTAGCCCAGCAGCTCGAAGCCCTGCTCGAGGCGGGTAATTATGACGGCGCCAAGCTGCTGCTCCAACCGGTGCAGGAGGTGGATGCCGCCGAGGCCATCGGTAGCCTGCCGCGCACCCTGCAGGCCCTGGCCTTCCGCCTGCTGCCCAAGGATGAGGCGATCGAGGTCTATGAATACTTGGACCCCTCGGTGCAGCAGACCCTGCTGGAGCGGCTGCGCTCGGGTGAGGTGCTGGAGCTGGTGGAGGAAATGTCACCCGATGATCGGGTGCGCCTCTTTGATGAACTGCCGGCCAAGGTGGTGCGGCGGTTGCTTGCCGAGCTGAGCCCGGCTGAGCGCCGGGTCACGGCCCAGCTGCTCGGCTACGAGAGCGAGACCGCCGGGCGGTTGATGACCACTGAGTTTATCGATCTCAAGGAATTCCACAGCGCCGCCCAGGCCCTGGCGATTGTGCGGCGCCGGGCCCGCGACACGGAGACCATCTATTCCCTCTACGTGACCGATGGCTCGCGCCATCTCACTGGAATTTTGTCGTTGCGCGATCTGGTGGTGGCGGAGCCAGAGGCCCGCATCGGCGATGTGATGACCCGCGAAGTCGTGAGCGTGGGCACCGACACCGACCAAGAGGAAGTGGCCCGGGCCATTCAGCGTTATGACTTTCTGGCCGTGCCGGTGGTTGACCGGGAGCAGCGGCTGGTGGGCATCGTCACCGTCGATGACGTCATCGACGTGATCGAGCAGGAGGCCACGCGTGACCTCTATGCCGCCGGTGCCGTGCAGGCCGGCGATGAAGACGATTACTTCCAGAGCAACCTCTTTACCGTGGCGCGCCGCCGGGTGGTGTGGCTGCTGGTGCTGCTGCTAGCCAACAGCGGCACGGCGGCCGTGATCGCCTCCATGGATGGGGTGCTCAAGCAAGTGGTGGTGCTGGCGGCCTTCATCCCCTTGCTGATCGGCACCGGTGGCAACGTGGGAGCCCAGAGCTCCACGGTGGTGATACGGGGTCTGAGCACCCAGCGCATCCAAAGCCTGGGCCCGGGCCTGGCGATCGGCCGGGAGTTGATCGCCGGGGCCTTGCTGGGGCTGTTGATGATGTGTGTGGTGGTGCCCTGGGCGGCCTATGTGAGCGGCGGCAACTGGCTGGTGGCCTGGGCCGCCGGCCTCAGCCTGGTGGCGATCACCACCCTGGCGGCCACGGCAGGGGCGGCTCTGCCGCTGCTGTTTGACCGCCTGGGCCTGGATCCGGCCTTGATGTCGGCACCGTTCATTGCCACGGCCACCGACGTGGCCGGTGTGTTCATTTATCTGCACACCGCGTCGTGGCTGCTCGTTCACGTGGGGAGCGGCTGAGCCGGGCCCACGGAGCCGGGCCCACAGAACCGGGCCCGCGGAAACCGGGCCCATAGAAACCGGCGGCGATCGCGCCGCGGATCGGCCAAACATGAGAAGAGTTCACACTTCTTCAGGTTAGGCTTTACACAAATTCAAGCGCCCGGCCAAGTGGTCCCAGTTTCTGTCGCCGAGCCTCCAGCCATCGCCGCTGGTGCCGCCCTCGCTACCGCCGCTTCTGAGGCCAAAGGCTTCGATGCCGATGGTGTACCCCGTGCTGTCACCACGGTCACCCTGACCGCCAAGTCGATGCCTGCCGCCGATGGCGACCTGGTGCGTTCGTACCTGCGGGACATCGGCCGCGTGCCGCTGCTGAGCCACGAGCAGGAGATCACCTTGGGCCGCCAGGTGCAGGAGCTCATGGCCATGGAAGAGCTGGAGCTGGAGCTTGAAAGCAAGCTTGGCTGCAAGCCCAGTTCGGCCCAGCTAGCCGAGGCCACGGGCCTCAGCCCCTTGGTGCTCAAGCGCCGACTCGCCGGCGGTCGCCGGGCCAAGGAGCGGATGGTGGCCGCCAACCTGCGCCTCGTGGTGAGCGTGGCCAAGAAGTACACCAAACGCAATATGGAGCTCCTGGATCTGATCCAGGAGGGCACGATCGGCCTGGTGCGGGGTGTGGAGAAATTTGACCCCACCCGTGGCTACAAATTTTCGACCTACGCCTATTGGTGGATCCGTCAGGGCATCACCCGGGCCATCGCCGAGAAGAGCCGCACCATCCGGTTGCCG
>CAMDVN010000034.1 GCA_945877595.1 Cyanobium sp. NIES-981
GGCTCAAGGCCCGGGCCCTGCAGGATCCGAGGACCCTGCAACCCCACAACAGCGATCTCGCCGCAGCGATTCGGGCCCAGCTCAGCTCAGGCCTGTGAGGCGCGAGCCTGCCTTGGCTGGGGCATCGGCGCGAGCCGAATGCGCCTGGCCCAGCCCAGGGCGCGCAGCAGCTTGATGTGTTGCCAGGTGATGTCGAACTCAAACCAGCGCAGGCCATGGCGGGCGCTGGCGGGGTGGGCGTGGTGGTTGTTGTGCCAGCCCTCGCCAAAGCTGAGGATGGCAACCCACCAGCAATTGCGAGAGAGATCCGGGCAGTCGAAGTTGCGGTAGCCGAAGGCATGGGTGGCCGAATTGACCAGCCAGGTGACGTGATACACGACCACCAGCCGTAGGGGGATTGCCCAGAGCACCAGCCCCAGTCCACCGCCGTGCACGTTGGCCAGCTCGCCATACCAATAGAGGGCCACGCCCAGGGGCAGTTGAACCAGCAGGAACCAGCGATCAAGCCAGCGATAGAGGGGATCGCGCTGAAGGTCGCCGGTGAAGCGGCCTGCAGGCTTCAAGGCCGGAATCTCATGCAGCATCCAGTCGCTGTGTGCCCACCACAGGCCCCGGGCCGCGTCGTGGTGGTCGTTGGCTTGGTCTGAATACTTGTGGTGGTGGCGGTGCAGCCCCACCCATTCAATCGGCCCGCTCTGGCAGGCCAGGGTCCCCATCAGCACCAACCCCCGTTCCACCCATCGGGGCGCCACAAAACTGCGGTGGGCCAGTAGGCGGTGCAGCCCGAGGGTGACGCCCAGCACGGTGATCCAATACAGCGTGGCGAGGGCCACCACGGCCTGCCAGCTCCAGAAGCGTGGCAGCAAGGCCACCACCGCGAGCACGTGCATCGCCAGCATGAAACCGGTGGTGCCGCCCTTGAAGCGGCGCTGACGCGGTGGCAGTGGCCCGCGCGGGGCCTGAACCGCAGATCGAATCTGCTCCTCGCGTTGAGCGTCTCGCTGGGCGGCGGGGCGGTCAAGCCTGAGCCGTTGGGGCTCGGCCAGGCCAGCTGGGCTGCCAGTGCTGCTGGTCTTCTGGGGGATCTGAACCAAGGATGCTCCGGGGTGCAGGACGGACCCGAAACTTGATCAGAACTCTGATCAAGAAGTGATCTGGAGAGGGAATCTAACCGCAGCGCTCTGGGGGCAGCATGGCCTCAGTGCTACTGCTGGCTGATGTCCTCTCGCCCTGCCCCCCAAGAGCTGGTGGATGCAGCCCTCGAGGCGATTGCTCCCCTGGCCGCCGCCCACACCCGGGCGGTGCGTCCGCGGCTGGCCAGGGTGCTCGAGGCCATGGCGGCCGAGCGCGTAGGGGTTCAGCATTTCGCCTCGGTGAGTGGCTACGGCCACGGCGACCAGGGCCGTGAGGTGCTCGATCGGGTCTTTGCCCGGGTGCTGCAGGCGGAGGCGGCGGCGGTGCGGCTCCAGTTTGTGAGCGGCACCCACGCGATCGCCGCGGCCCTCTATGGGGTGTTACGCCCTGGAGATCGCCTGCTGGCGCTTACCGGTCGCCCCTACGACACCCTTGAGGAGGTGATCGGCATTCGCGGCAGCGGCCAGGGCTCCCTGGCCGAGTTTGGCGTGACCTACGACGAATTGCCCCTCACCGCCGCGGGGCTGGTCGATGAGGCTCGACTGGAGGAGGCGCTGGCGGTGCCCACTCGCATGGTGCTGATCCAACGCAGTTGTGGCTACAGCTGGCGACCTGCTCTGGCGGTGGCCCAGATCGGTCGGCTGGCCGAGCGGGTCAAGATGCTGCAGCCCGGTTGCGTTGTCTTTGTGGACAACTGCTACGGCGAGCTGGTTCAAGACCATGAGCCCACGGCCGTGGGCGCCGACCTGATCGCTGGGTCGCTGATCAAAAACCTGGGCGGCACGATCGCCCCCACAGGTGGCTACGTGGCAGGCCGCGCCGATCTGGTCGAGATGGCCTGCTGCCGGCTTACGGCTCCGGGTATTGGCAGTGAGGGGGGCACGAGCTTTGACCTCAATCGGCTGCTGTTTCAGGGGTTGTTTCTGGCGCCCCAGATGGTGGCTGAAGCCCTGATCAGTGCCGAGCTGGTGGCGACCACGTTTGCGCAGCTCGGCCATGCGGTGAACCCGGCGCCTGGAGCGTCGCGCAGCGATGTGATCCAGGCCGTGCGGCTTGGCAGTCCCGAAGCGCTCAAGACCGTGTGCCGCGCTTTTCAGGCCTGTTCACCGGTGGGGTCCTATCTCGATCCGGTGCCGGCGCCGATGCCCGGCTACGCCAGCGATCTGGTCATGGCCGGTGGCACCTTCATCGATGGCAGCACCAGTGAGTTTTCAGCCGATGCACCCCTGCGGGAGCCGTTTGTGCTCTACGTGCAGGGGGGCAGCCACCACAGCCACGCCGCTCTGGCCTTGGAGCGGGCCCTGGCGGCTTTGTTTGGATCTGAGTTGGGATCTGAGTTGGGATCTCAGTAGGGATCTCGGTTCAGGGGGGGGAGGCCGGTAGAGCCGAGTGGCAAGGCCGTGCTGGCCAGCCAAGAAGACCCGCATGGCGAGCGCAATCTGGCCTGCACGGCTCCTCCGGTCCCACAACTGGCTGGCTGAGTTGCCATCTGGGGCCCCATGCCGCACCATTGCTGGACCCCTTCAATGGGCCATGGTCGGTTCTGCAGGTTTTCTGCTGAATTGCCGGGTTGCTTTTTCGGCAAGATCTGCCGGAATTGCGGGCATGTCGATCAAGTCATGGGGACCATGGGCGGCAGACACAACGGATCAGGCACTTCAGGATCAGGCAGTTCAGGATCAGGAGGTTCAGGATCAGGCGACTCGACCCAGGTTCAGCGGGTTGAGGGCACCAATGTGGTGCGGGTGCCCTTCGGCGTGAGGCGTGCGGTACGCAAGCGGCCCCAGCGACCCGACCATTGGGCCACCCTCGTGCTTCCGTTTCAGGCCAACGGCGGCTCGGGCCCCCAGCCCCCGCAGGCGGCCTGACTCAGGCGCCAGTCGACCAAGGCCTTGACGTCTGCGAGGGAGCTGGCGGGGGCCCGAAACGGCAGGGCGGCCATGGGGCTCCGTTCAGGTCGCACCAGCCAGGTGAAATCTTGCTGGGGAATTAGTACGAAGCCGCGGTAGCGCACCGGAATGGCGGTGGTTTGCATGGTTGCGACCTGGGCCGTCATGCCAGCTAGAGAATGGGGACCCTATTGGAGCGTGTTATCGCTTAGTCACACCCGAATTTAGGATAATTTTAACGCTCTTGTCATGGGGTAAAAAATATAGTGAATTCAGCCATGGGATGGCCTGATGCCAGCCGGATGGGCTCCCTGCCCCTGCGCAGATCTCCCTGTGCTGCGAGATCTGCGCAGATCAGTTTGCAGAATGCGCAAGTGGTGGTTTTGGCGTGCTGGGAGATGGTGATTTGGCGATCGTGTCGATCACGAGCTTGTTGGGGTTTAGTAGTTAGTAGTTGGCGCCGCTGCGCCGCCGGTGCACTGCCGTGGTGCCGGCCCCGTCGAGCACGCCGCCGGCATTGACCTGGGCGTAGAGCAGCCAGTGGTCGCCGCATTCCATGCGCTGGCTCACCGTGGCTTCGAGCCAGGCCAGGGCCTGGGGCAGGATCGGTTGGCCGGCGGGGCTGGCTTCGAGCTCCAGATCGGCTAAGCGGTCGGCCCCCGGGGCAAAGGGCTGTAAAAACTGCTTCATCAGCTCGGTTTCCCGCCCTGCGGCGAGCACGTTGAGGCAGCAGTGATCGCCGATGTGCAGCAGATCACAGGCGGCGCGGTCTTTGGCCACGGCCACCGTGAAACCCGGCGGGGTGAAGCTGGCCTGGCTCACCCAGCTGGCCACCATGGCCCCACTCAGGCTGGCTTCGCCGCTGCCTTTGCGGGTGGTGAGCACGCAGAGGGAGCCGACCACGCGGCCGAGGGCTTGCACGGCAGGGTTGCTGCGGCTCTCGGCGAGGCCGCCGGCCAGCTGGCGGCGTTGGGTCTTGCGCTGGGCGGCCAGCAGGCTGCGGCCCAGGGCGGTACCGGTCTCCTCGATGGTTTTAACCATCGCCGCATCGGGGCTGAATTTGACCTTGATCGGTGCAAAGGCGAAGTCAAAGCCGCCGTCGCGCAGTTTGCTCTCGAGCAGATCGAGGGCCTCGCCACTCCAGCCGAAGCTGCCAAACACGCCCACCGGCTTGGCCCGGTCGGCTTCGGCCAGCAGCGTGCCCAGCGCCGACACAATGGGTGTGGGCGCGTGGCCCCCCAGCGTGGGTGAACCGATCAGCAGGGCATCGCAGGAGCGAATCGCCGCCAGCAGGGGTTCGGCTCCACTGAATTCACAGTTGATGCTTTCGACCCGGACCCCGGTGCGTGACACCCCGCGGGCCAGGGCATCGGCAATGGCGGCGGTGTTGCCATAGGCGCTGGCAAACAGCAGCGCCACGGAGAGTTTGCTGCGTTGCTGGCCTTCGCCCCAGCGGCGATAGTCGGCGAGCAGGCTGCGCCAGCTGCCCGTGATCGCGGGGCCGTGGCCGGGGGCGATGCTGCGGATCTCCAGCGTTTCGAGCCGCTCCACCACGGTGTCAACTTGGCGGGCCATCGGGGCCATCAGGCAGTCGTAAAAGTGACGACGGTCCTCTTCACTGCTGGTGCGGCTGGCTTCGGCGAAGGCCTCGCTGCAGAGATGGGCAGCGAAAAACTTGCCGCTCATCAAGAGTCCACTGCCCTCCTCAAAGGCCACCAGCCCGCCGGGCCAGCGGGGGGTTGGCACGGGGATCAGGCGCAGGCTGTGGCCATGGCTCAGCGTGCGACTGACCTCGTGCTTCACCACGTCGATCGGGGGTAAGGCAGGTGGCAGTGGCGCCGGGCTTGGTTGCGTGGCCGTTGGGCCGTTAGTCCCGGGCGGGGCGGGTTTGCGCTGGTTCCAGAGCTCGGCCACCAGCTTGGCGGCGGCATTGGAGGCCACCAGCATCAGCTGGGGCCAGAGCTCGGCCAGCTGTTGCAGAAGGGCCACCCGGTTGGGGTTCACGTGGCCCACCACCACCTTGAGCGCGGCGTCGGCTGGCACCAGCTTGGCCAGTTCGGCTAAAAAAGGCTTGGCAAACGAGGCCCCAGGTGGGTGCACCAGCACCGGCGGCACGGCTTGGCCATCGGCCTTGGTGCCAGCCGTAAACAAGAAGCTGTTGGCGGTGGTGCCGCGCTCAAGGCCATACTCCACCTCAAAGCGCAGGCGTTTGGGGCTTAGGCCCTTGAGGCAGATCAGGCCTGGCTCCAGCGGCAGCTGGATCACGCGGCGGTCAGCTCCGGTATCGGCGGGGGATGGCTCCATGGGGGATGGCTCCATCAGTAGTGGTTCCCCACTTTGCGGTGATGCACGGCGGTCGCGGCGTCGGTGTCGGAGACATTGCCCTCCTCCACTTCGGCGTAGATGATCCAGTGGTCGGGACCCTCCAGGCGCTGCAGCACGCGGCAGCCCAGGAAGGCCAGGGCATCGGCGAGTACTGGGCCGCCAGCGGCGGCCCCATCGAGCACATTGACGCCGGCCAAGCGATCGGCGCCAGGCGGAAACCGTTTGAGGAAATGGCGCAGGAGGTCCTGGTGGTTGTCGTCGCGCAGCACGTTGAGCACGAAGCGATCGCCCACCTGCAGCAGGGCTTCGATGGCCCGGTCTTTGGCCACGGCCACGGTGAGACCCGGCGGTTCAAAACTGGCCTGGCTCACCCAGCTGGCCACCATGGCTCCGCTGAGCCGCTGCTCGCCCTCACCCTGGCGGGCGGTCACCACGTAGAGGCCGCCACTGAGGCGGCCCATGGCCTTGTCGAGGTCGCCATCGAGCGACTTCATCGCGGCAATCACCTTGGCCTTGGTGAGCAGCTGGCCCAGATCAGTGCCGGCCTCTTCGCAGCGCTGATAATCCTCGGCGCTGGGCACCTGGCGGATCCGCAGCGGTTCAAATGGGCTGTTTTGACCGAGGGCCCGCAGCTGGGCGGCCACCGTGTCGATCGGTTCATCGTTGCCGCTGAAGGCGTCGTAGCAGGCGACCCACTGCTTGGGCTTGAGCGCGGCCAGCAGGGTGCCGATGGAGGCCTGCAGCTCGGCATCGGCATCGGCGGGCCAGGTGGGCACCACCACGGCGCTGGCTTCACCAATCAAGGCCGCGAGCTCCTGGGGGTCGGTGGCGCGCAGGTCGACCAGCTGCACGGCGGCGCCGGCTTTGCCGATGCCGCGGGCCATCGCCTGGCTGAGCCGGTCGCAGAAGCCCGTCTGGCTCAGATAACAGACGGCTGCATAGGCCTCGCTGGCGCTGCGACCGCTGCTCCACTCGCGGTAGTCGCTGATCCAGCTGTCCAGGTGGTGGTGCAATAACGGCCCGTGGCCTACGGCCACGGTGTTGATCTTGGGCAGCCCGTCCATGCGTTTGAGGGCCTGCAGCACGCTGCGGGCATTGGGCCCCATCAGGCAGTCGTAGTAGAAGCGGAAGTCGGGGGCGATGGCGCCAGGGTCGACATCGAAGATGTCGTCACTGCAGTAATGCAGGCCAAAGGCATCGCAGGTGTAGAGGATGCCGGTGCCATGGTCAAAGGAAAAGATGGTGTCGGGCCAGTGCAGATTGGGCGCACTGAGGAATTCGAAGCGGTGCTGAATGCCGCTCTGCGGATTGGTGCCCAGATCCAGCTCATCGCCGCTTTTGATCGCTCGGCTCTTGAAGGGCCGGTGCACTTGGTCGGCCAAAAATTGGATCGCCACCTTGGAGGCGACAATTTCAATCTCGGGGTTGCGCTCGAGCAGGTGGCCGATCAGGCCCGAATGATCGGGCTCGGTGTGACTGACGATCAGCACATCGATCGAGGCGGGGTCGATCTGCTGCGCGAGTAGCGGCAGCCACGTGTGCTCAAACTTGAGGTGACTCGTGTCGATCAGGGCCGTTCTGGCCCCCCGCACGATGAAGCTGTTGTAGGTGGTGCCGTTGCGCAGACCGAATTCGATGTCGAAGCGGCTGCGGTCCCAGTCGAGGGATCGGATCGTGGTGGTGTCAGGCCCGATCGGTGCGCACTGCAGCGAAAGGCGGGGCGCTGCGCTTACGGGGGCAGAGGTGGTGCTCGTCATCCCTCTCCTGTCGTGCTGGGGTTCGGTGCTGGGGCTGGCTTCGCAGCTGGGGTCGTGAAGGCCCCAGTTGACTGTAAGCAGCGCAGCTGAGTGCTGGTGCCCACAAAAAAGCCCGGCATCATCGCCGGGCTTGGGATCTCGTCTCCCGTTCCTGTGCGTGGGGGCTCAGCTTTCGATCTGCACTTGAACGGTGGTTGTGGTCTGGGCTTTGGCGGCCGTGACCGTGAGCACCCCGTCGCGGTATTGGGCGGTGAGGCCGTCGCGGTTGATGCCGCTGGGGAAGCGGAAGCTGCGGCTCCAGGTGCCATAGCGAAACTCGCTGAGGAGGGCGTCGCGCTCTGAGGCGGGGGCCTTGCGCTCGGCAGTGATCACCAGGCTGCGCTCGGTGGCCTTGACGTCAATGGAGCCCTTCTCGACGCCGGGGAGTTCGAGCGCAATGGCATAGGCCTGCTCGGTTTCATGCACTTCGGCGGCGGGAATGCGCGCGGCGGTCTGAAGCTGTTGATCAAGGCGCTCGAACAGATCGAGCCTTGAGGGGTGACGCAGGGTCAGCATGGGGGGAACGGCGTTGAACTCCGTCACTGTGCGTTGAACGCAGGGCTTCTTGCAGCCGGAGAACCGGCCTCAACTGTACGGCGCTCACCCCTGGGTTCGGTTGGTACGACTGGCTTGTGGGGAGAACCGTTGCGGCTGCACCGGGGCGCCAGCTCGCAGCCAGCTCACAGCAGCTCACAGCCAGTGCCAGTTGGAGAAGCTGGCTGCCTGGCCGCAGGGCTCGCCGGTGGCGTTGAGCAGGGTCCAGAGGCGGGCTCCCCGAATCTCAAAGCGGCGTCCGGCGCTATCGATGCGAATGCCGTTGTAGCCGCTGATGGCCGAGCGGGCCTGGGCCTCGGCTAAGGCCTGCTGGCGGGAGGTGCGCTCCTGCGGCTCGGCGGTGAGTCGCGAGGGCATGCCGACCATTGCGCTCCAGCGGCGCCGCCAGAGGCTCAGAGCCGTGCGGTTGGCGTAGATCAGCCGCGGCCCCTCGCCAATGTCGAGCGGTGCGCCGTCATGGGCGAGCACCGCGGGGGTGGCCGCAAACAGCTCCTGGGCCGCCAGCAGGGGACTGGCATCGGCGGGTGGTGGGGCGATCAGCTCCCGGCCAAAGGCTTGTCGGTGGCTCTGCAGGATCTGCTGGACCGTGGTGATGGCTGTGCCAGCCAGCCAGGGTGCGCTGAGGTTTGCTGGCATGGTTGTGGACCTCAGCTGGTTGGGGCGGGCTCGGCGCTGCCATGGTCCATGGCCGCCGCCATGGCCAAGCTGGCCATCTGTTGGCCCTGGAGCTTGAGCTGGTCGAGAAACAGCCGGTTGGCCCCTGGACAACGGGGTTCCTCGGCCAGGGGCAGGGGGCCGGCGGCATCGAGGCCGGTGTCGCCCTCGAGGGCCGGCGTGATCACCACCAAGTCGGGATCGAGGGCTGCGTCATACCGCCACCAGCGGCTGGGATCGGTGATGGCGGGATGGACCGGCAGCAATCCCGCGGCCGCCTGGGCTGGCGATCCGCCGTTGGCAGCAGCCCGCACCCGCGCTTGCTTGGCCAGGGCCTTGCGGCGTCGTTTGGCCAGCTCGCTCAGCAGTTGGCCGCGGGTGCGGCCCCGCAGTTGGAACAGCACAAACGGGTCCTCGCTGAAGCGATCCCCCATCAGGTAAAAGACCGCACTGACGTGTTTGCAGGGGTTGGCCTTGTCGGGACAGCTGCATTCGCTGCGCACCTCCTGCAGTTTGAAGGGGAACAGCCGTTTGCCGCTGGCGGCAAACGCCCGCTCGATGTCTTGCGGCATCACCCCGGCCAGGAGCTGGGCCGACCAACGCGCCTTCTGGGTCAGGGCCTCGAGCACATAGGCCCAGTCTTCGTCACTGAGCACATCGAGCCAGAGCTTCACCTTGTAGGGCTCCTTCTCGGTGCCCTGCACCCGGGCGTGGACGCGGCGGCCTTCAAAGCGAATCGAGAGCACGTTTCCGGAGCGGGCATACTCCCAGGCCCGCTCCAGCCGTTTCTTGTAGCGGTAGGAGTTGATCAACTCCATCCACTGCTCGACCCACCAGGGTTGTTCGCCTAGGCCCTGCTGGCCCAGCTGGGTGGTGATGCTGCTGGGGGTGCTCAAGGTCATGCTGCATCCTCCTCACTGAGGGCCACCAAGTCCTTGAGTTGGCCCATGTCGAGTCCGCCGAGCCAGTCTTCACCGGAGCCGACGATATCGGCGGCCAGCCTGGATTTCTCCTGGATCATGCGGTCGATGCGTTCTTCGACCGAGCCGCTGGTGATGAATTTGTGCACCAGCACCCGGTTGGTTTGGCCGATCCGGTAGGCCCGGTCGGTGGCCTGGTTTTCCACGGCCGGGTTCCACCAGCGGTCGATGTGGAACACATGGCTGGCCCGGGTGAGGTTGAGACCCACCCCGCCGGCCTTGAGCGAGAGCAGAAACAGCTGGGGGCCGCGGGGATCGTCTTGGAAGCGATCCACCATCGCCTGCCGCTCGGTTTTGCTGCTGCCGCCGTGCAAAAAGGGCACCTCGGCGCGCCATTTGCGTTCCAGATGGGCCTTGAGCAGATGGCCCCACTCAGCAAACTGGGTGAACAGCAGGGCGCGATCACCCGCCTCGATCACCTCCTCGAGAATCTCCTCAAGGCGCTGCACCTTGGCACTGCGGCTGGCGAAGGTGCCGCTGGTGTTGTCGCCAGCTGCGCTGGCTCCCCCCGTGGAGATGGCGGCTTCAGCGCCTTCCTTGAGGGCCAGGGCAGGGTGGTTGCAGATCTGTTTGAGCTTGGTGAGCAAGGCCAGCACCTGGCCATGTTTCTTGCCGAGGGGTGAGCGGGCGATCGCGTCGAGGCTCTCTTCCACGGTTTTGTTGTAGAGCTTTTTCTGCTCGGGGGCCAGGCCCACCCATTCGCGTAGCTCCACCTTTTCGGGCAGGTCAGAGATGATCGATTTGTCGGTCTTAAGGCGCCGCAGGATGAAGGGTCCGACCCGGCTCTTGAGGTCGCGCAGGGAGGCCATGTCGCCGTAGCGCTCGATCGGCAGGCGGTAGCGCTGCCTGAAGAATGGCTCGTCGCCCAGCACCCTCGGGTTGAGGAAATCCATCAGGGCCCACAACTCGCTGACGCGGTTTTCCACCGGCGTGCCGGTGAGGGCGATCCTGAAGCGGCCGCTCTTGCCAGGCCGGCCCAGGTCGCGGGCCGCCATCGATTGCTTGGCGCTTGGGTTCTTGATCGCCTGGGCCTCATCGATCACCACCCCCTGCCAGTCGATCGTTTCCAGCAGCTCGCTGTCGCGTTGCAGCAAGCCGTAGCTGGTCAGCACCAGATCCACATCCTTGAGAGCTTTCTTGAGCGCCACTTCCGTGGCGGGGCGCCGGGGCCCGTAGTGCTCGCGCACCTGGAGGTCGGGGGTGAAGCCGTGGGCTTCCCGCTTCCAGTTGGTGAGCACCGAGGTGGGGGCCACCAGCAGCACAGGACGCTTGAGCTCCTCCTCGGCTTTGAGGTGTTGCAGGAAGGCGAGCAGTTGGATGGTTTTGCCCAGGCCCATGTCATCGGCGAGGCAGGCCCCCTGGTCGAAGCGGTGCAGGAACGCCAGCCAGCCCAGACCGCGCTCCTGGTAAGGCCGCAGCTGCCCGGCAAAGCCAGGAGGGGCCGGCAAGGGGTCGGGGGCCTTCTGTTGGTGGTACTGCTCCAGGACCGCCTGCAGCCGAGGGCCAGCGTTGAACTGGTGCACCGGCAGGCGCATCAAGGTGTCGCCATCGGCGGCGGTGAGCCGCAGGGCATCGTCGAGGCTGAGGCCCGGATCGGCCGCGCAGAAGCGTTCGGCGTTGCGCAGGTCGCTGGGACGTAGCTCGATCCAGGCCCCTTTGTGCTGCACCAACGGACTGCGCTTGGCCTGCAGCCGCTCCAGATCCCTGAGCGTCAAGGTGACGCCGCCGATCATCAGCTCCCAGCTCCAGTCGAGGCTTTCGCCCAGGGTGAAGCCCCGTGATTTGGTCGGCAATTCGGCGGTGATGGCCAGGCCCAGGCGGCTGGCCAGGCCACCACTCAGGCTGGGTGGGAGCAGCACGCCGACCCCCACATCGCGCAGTTGGGCGGCGGCGGTGCGCACCAGCACGAAGGCCTCGGCCGGTGTGAGCTGCATGGCCTCGGGGGTGGCCGAATCCAGGCCCCGCTCGAGGGGCTCAAACACCGTGAGAGCCCGCCCCAGGCCCTCGAGCAGCAACTGGCCGGGCTGGGGCACGGCGATCTCGCCGAGGTGGATGTCGCGGTCGCCGAGGGCCCACACCTCAGCTGCGGAGAGCTTCAGGCTGGGGTCGGCTTCGGCCTGCAGGGAAAAGCCCAGCCCCCAGAGCTCCTCGCTTTCGGCGGGGGCGGCCAGTTCAAGGCAGGCCCGGGCTGCGGCCACCCGGCCTGCCACCGTTTCGCGCCAGTGATGGGTGGCCACTTCGAGTCGCTCGGTCTCCTCCTCATCGAGACCGAGCTGGCCGTCGCCAGGGCCCAGGGCCCGTTGCCAGGCCTGCAGCAGGGGGTCGAGCTCCTGGGCCTCGGGCTTGAAGCCAGCGCGCAGCTGGCCATCGACCAGGGCTTCCAGGAAGCTCGCCACCCGCAGGCGACCACTGCCGGGCCGCCGGCAGGCCAGCAGCGCTTCGCCGGGGCCGCCCTCCGCCATGGCGCAGGTGGCCACCTGGGGAAGGCGGCTCGACAGCTCCTCGAGGCGCCGGCGGTCGTCTTCGCGGTTGAGCAGGGGTAGCCAGCGGGCCCGCCCCTCCTCCACCAGGGGGAGGTAACGGCCGCGGGCAATCAGGCTCAGGGCCCAGCGCTGCAGGTGGCTCCACCAGCGCAGGTCGTCGGCGAGATCGAGCTGGTCACCCGAGAGCGGCAGCCGGCTCAACCAGGCCCCCGCGGCCGCCGATTTGAGGGCCAGGCCTTCCACCTGCCAGGGCCACCAGTCGAGCTGTTTGGGAATCGGCTCGCCCGCCTGCATGGGCAGGCCGCTCCAGGGGCCGGTTGCCGAGCTTCTGCGCCCCTTGGCAGCTTGCTGGCGGCTGGGGAGGGTGAGGGTGGCGGCGGCGGGGCGCAGGTCTTCGGACCACAGGTCGTGGTCGTCGAGCCATTCGGCCAGGTCATCGACCCCCAGGCTGAACGGGTGCTCGGCTGCGGTGTCAGCGGGGCTGATCGGACTGGCTACCCGCCAGGTATCAGCCCACAGCAGTAGACGTCCACCCGAGCCTTCAGGCGGGAACAGCCAGGTGGCATGGAGCAGACTCATGGACCGGTCGTCTCGGCTGGGGTGCGGCCGACGGAACTACGGCCGACAGGGTCACGGCCGAAGGGTGGGTAGCAGGCGGGGTACTCCGCGAAGCAGCAAGGCGCTGCCCACCAGGGGAAGCCAGAGCGGCAGCCACCCGCGCAACATCTCCATCATCGCTGTTGAGAGGCCCTCTGTCACCCCAGTTGGCAGCGGCGTGGCCGCCGTGAGGCTGCGAAAACCACACACGGCTCCCACCAGGCCAGCGGCCAAGTGGCTGTCGTGGGGGTCGGCCCGCTGAAGATGGAAGGCCAGCAGGCCGTAAAAAAAACCGCAACCGCCTGAGCGCAGGGCCGGCTCGATCGCCTCAGCCAGCCCCAGCTGGAGGACCCCCTGGCCGGCCCCGATCAACAGGGCGGTGGCCGCGGCGATCAGGGCCCAGGCCAGGGAGCGGATCCGCAGGGCATCACGCTCCTCCAGTGACGCTGGCCCTGAAGAGGGCCCTGAAGTTGGCCCCGAAGCTGGTCTGGAAGACACGGGCATGGCAGCCGCTCGTGCCAACCATGCTGCTTGACGGTCCGACTGGGATCCGACTAACACGATGATGTGGGTTGTCTCACAGGCAGGACGGGACTTTGGTCGCCTCAACACCGCTTGGGCTCTTTCTGTTGCTTGTGATGGGGCACTGTCTGTGCGATTACCCATTGCAAACCACGTTTATCGCCCAGGCCAAATGCAGGCGCCCTGATGCGCAGGTCCCCTGGGTTTGGGTGATGCTGGGCCACGCCGGCACCCATGGTTTGGCTGTGGCGCTGTTAACCGGTTCGATTGCCTTGGGTGTCGCTGAAACCGTCGTCCACGGTTTTATTGACGATGCCAAATGTCGTGGCCTGATCAATTTCAATCAGGATCAAACTCTGCACGTTCTCTGCAAACTTGTTTGGGTTCTCCTGCTGCCGGTGCTGCCCTGGGCCCTCTGAGCGGTTTTTGAGGCCTTAGCCAAAAGGCCCCAGCCTTGGGGGATCATGGTCGCGACGCGATCGTGTGCTTCAGGCCATGGGTAGTTCTGGGGTCCATTCTGGTGACGCGGGCTCGGGCTCTGCCGTTGCCCAGTCAGGTGCCCCTTTGGCCTGGCCTGGCTCCAGAATCCGCAAGGCTTTTTTGGAGTTCTACGAGCAGCGCGGCCACCGGCCGATGCCCAGCGCTTCGCTGGTGCCCGATGACCCCACGGTGCTGCTCACCATCGCCGGCATGCTGCCCTTTAAGCCGGTGTTTCTGGGCCAGCAGCAGCGACCGGCACCCCGGGCCACCAGTGCCCAGAAGTGCATTCGCACCAACGACATCGAGAACGTGGGCCGCACAGCGCGACATCACACGTTCTTTGAGATGCTCGGCAACTTCTCCTTCGGTGATTACTTCAAGTCTCAGGCGATTGCCTGGGCCTGGGAGCTCGCCACCGAGGTCTACGGCCTCAGCCCCAGCAACTTGGTGGTGAGTGTCTTTCGTGACGACGACGAGGCTGAGGCAATTTGGCGCGATGGGGTGGGTGTGAACCCCAAACGCATCATTCGCATGGACGAGGCCGACAACTTCTGGGCCTCGGGGCCCACCGGCCCCTGCGGTCCTTGCTCGGAGATCTACTACGACTTCAACCCCGAGCTCGGTGATGACGGCATCGATCTCGACGACGACGCGCGCTTCATCGAGTTCTACAACTTGGTGTTCATGCAGTACAACCGCGATGCCGGCGGCAGTCTCACCCCGCTGGAGGCCCGCTGCATCGACACCGGCATGGGGCTTGAGCGCATGGCCCAGATCTTGCAGGCCGTTCCTAATAATTATGAGACTGACCTGATCTTTCCCTTGATCGAGACGGCCGCAGGTCTGGCGGGCGTTGACTACCGGTCGCTCGATCCAAAGGGGCAAACATCGCTCAAGGTGATCGGCGACCACAGCCGTGCCATCACCCAGCTGATCGCCGATGGCGTGAGTGCCAGCAACCTGGGCCGTGGCTACATCCTCAGGCGCCTGCTTCGGCGTGTGGTTCGCCATGGACGACTCCTTGGCATTGATCGCCCCTTCCTGATGGCGATGGGTGAGGCGGCGATTGGGCTCATGCAGGAGGCCTTCCCCCAGCTCGTTGATCGCCGTGGGGTGATTTTGGCTGAGCTTGAGCGCGAGGAGGCCCGTTTCCTGGAAACCCTGGAGCGGGGTGAAAAGCTGCTGGCCGAGGTGCTGGCCGCCAAACCCCAGCAAATCTCAGGTGCCCAGGCTTTTGAGCTGTACGACACCTATGGGTTTCCGCTTGAGCTCACCGAGGAGATTGCCGAGGAGCACGGGCTCAGGGTGGACCTGGCCGGTTTCGAGGTGGCCATGGCGGCCCAGCGCCAGCGGGCGAAGGCGGCGACTGTGAGCCTTGATCTCACCCTGCAGGGCGCCCTTGAGCAGATGGCTGCCGAGCTCGAGGCCACCCGCTTCGAGGGCTATGGGGCCCTTGAGCATCCTTGCTGTGTTGTGGCCCTCGTGGTCAACGGCGAACCGGCCGAGCGGGCGGTCGCTGGTGACCATGTCCAGCTGATGCTCGATTTCACCCCGTTCTATGGAGAGGGTGGCGGCCAGGTGGGTGATTGCGGTGTGCTGAGCGGGCTGGCCGGCGAGGGGGTGGCCGATTCCGTGGTTGTGGCGATTGAGGGCGTGAGCCGAAACCGCAGCGTGTTCGTGCATGCGGGCCGGGTGGAGCGTGGCGCCCTGGCGGTCGGGGATCTGGTCATGGCCCAAGTGGATCGGGCCTGCCGTCGCCGCGCCCAGGCCCATCACACGGCCACCCACCTGCTGCAGGCGGCCCTGAAGCAGGTGGTGGACCCGGCCATTGCTCAGGCCGGGTCTCTGGTCGACTTTGACCGTCTGCGTTTTGACTTTCACTGCGCGCGGGCGGTCACGGCGGCTGAGCTCCAGCAGATTGAGGCCCTGATCAACGGCTGGATCGCTGAGGCCCACGACCTGCAGGTTGAGGAGATGGCGATTGAACAAGCCAAGGCGGCCGGGGCCGTGGCCATGTTTGGTGAGAAATACGCCGACGTGGTGCGTGTGGTCGATGTGCCGGGCGTGTCGATGGAGCTCTGCGGTGGCACCCACGTGGCCAACACCGCTGAGATCGGGCTGTTCAAACTTGTGGCCGAATCGGGAGTGGCGGCAGGCATCCGCCGTATTGAGGCGGTGGCGGGGCCGGCAGTGTTGGCCTACCTCAACGAGCGCGATGCGGTGGTGAGGCAGCTCGGCGAGCGCTTCAAGGCCCAGCCCACCGAGATCGTGGAGCGGGTGACGCAGTTGGCCGATGAGCTCAAGGCCACCGGCAAGGCGCTGGCGGCGGCCCGGGCTGAGCTGGCCGTGGCCAAGGCGGCGGGGCTGGCGGCTCAGGCCGAGCCCCTTGGCGCTTATCAGGTGTTGGTGGCTCGCCTCGATGGCGTTGAGGGGGCTGGCCTGCAGAGCGCCGCCCAGGGCCTGGCCGACCAGCTGGGGGATGGTGCCGCCGTGGTGCTGGGTGGCTTGCCTGATCCGGCGGATCTGGGCAAGGTCATCCTTGTGGCTGCCTTTGGCAAGGCGGTGATCACCGCTGGCCAAAAGGCGGGCGCCTTCATCGGCGCCGTGGCCCAGGCCTGTGGCGGTGGCGGTGGCGGCCGACCCAACCTGGCCCAGGCGGGAGGCCGCAAGGGCGCCGCACTCGATGGCGCCCTTGCGGCTGCCAGGGCCCAGTTGGCGGACGCCCTCGGCTGAGAAGAGCCAAGCTGGGGGTCAGCCTGCTGTTCCCTTCGCCATGGCCCGTTCACGGTCTGCTTGCCCGGGGCCAATGGTGTGGCTGATTGCGTTGGGGCTGGGCGGGGTTGGGTTGGCTCCCACCTTGGGCGGGGCTGCGGCCCGGGCTCAAGCGCAGGTCCAGGTGCAGCTGGGCTGTTCGGGCACACTGCTCGATGCCCGCGGCAGTGCCGAGCTCAAGCGCCCCATTGAGCGGTTGCGGCTGTCGCTGGGGGTGGAGGCCGAAGCCCCCAGTGCGGTGGCAGCCCTGACCTTGTTGCAGGAGCGCTTGGCCGCGGTGCGCCAAGCTCTGCAGCTCTTGCAGGTCCAGGAGCTGCGGGTGACCTCCCCTAGCACCTGGAGCGGTTCGGGTTCCTCGGGCAAACCGCCCGTCTTCGCGGCCGCTTCACAGGTGAGCGGCCAGCTGGCCCCCCAACACCTCCAGGACCTGATCAGCCAGATAGGGGGCCTGCCCGGGGTTCGACTGGCGCCGATCGATGGCCAGGCCGCTCAGGCCAGCGACGCCGTCAGCAACCGCCGGCTGGTGCAGGCGGCCTATGCCGACGCGTTACGGCGTGGTCAAGATCTGGCCGCGGCCCTGGGCCTCAATCGCCTGCGTCCCCTGCAGGTGAAGACCGATGGGGGTCTTCGCCCCGTGCCGCTGCGGGCCATGGCGCTGGCCCGTCCGGCGCCAGCGCCGTTTGACCCCCGCGAACTACCCGAGCCCAGCGACAGCCTCAGCCTGGAGGTGACCTTCTGCGCCACTCCCTGAGCCAGGCCCGGTTGCGTAGGTCGGTGACTTGATCAAAGAATGCCTGGCGACGACGACGTCCCCGTTGGGTTGTTGTCACGGCATCACGGTTCATCCATGATGTGCCCATGAAGAATTTTCAGCGTCCATGCTGACGTCCCGTGGCGGCCGCACCAGGGTCCTGGGATCCCTGGCCCTCCTGGCCCTGGCCTGTACGCCCCTGGCTGCTTGGGCCCAGACCGACCTGCGCAACAGCTTTCCGGGACGGCGATTGGGTGGGGGCACCCGCGGTGAGTGCAGTGCCCGGTTGCTGGCCCACCTGGTGCCCGTCACCAGCGTCTTTGCACCCGGCACCGCAGCCACGATCGCCCTGCTCGAGGGGCCCACAGCCCTGCCCAGGCCGCTGCAGCTGAGCTTCAGGCCGCTCAGCAGTGCCGGCACGGCCGTTGACTCCCAGGGGCGTGACACCACCCGCGACCTGCCGGCTTCGCCGGCCGGCGTGGTGCTGCTCACCATTCCGGTGGTCAAGGCAGCTACGGTCTGGGAGTCGGGCTACCGCTGTGAGTCCGGTGGCGCTGCCGGCGCTGGCGACGGGCTTGATTTTGTGCAGTCGGCCTCGCCGCCGGCGGTGAGTTTGCTGCTGCCCGACACCCAGGCCGATGACAAGATCGTGGCCGGGGGGCTTAAGGCCCTACGTGCGCAGTGCGGCAAGACGGTGGCTGCCGCCAGCCTGGCCAAGAGCTTTGGCATCGAGGATGCGCTCACGCCCGAGTGGCCGCAGCAGCTTCCGGTGCGATGCCTCTGAGCTCCCAGATGTCGAGCGCTTCGGCGCGTCCCTTGACCTGAAGCTGGCCCCAGGCCACCCACAGCAGTCGGCTGAGCCAGCGCTGCTCGTCGGGGCTGGCATCGTCGGGCAGCAGGTCGCGGGTGGCGCTGGAGACCAGCACCCGGCAGAGGTTGTCGTGTCGGTTCTTTTCGATGCTTTCGAGCCGTGAGGCGCAGTTGACGGTGTCGCCGATCACGGCGTACTCGAGCCGGTCGCTGCTACCCATCGAGCCGGCCAGCACCGGGCCCGAGTGGATGCCCAGCCGCAGGGCCATGGTTGGGGCCTGGTCAGCGGCCAGGGCGGTGTTGAGCTCCTCCATACCCTGTTGAATCTCGATGGCGGTGCGTAGGGCCGAACGGGCATCGGCCGCCGGGCTCACCCCCACCGGTGCGCCGAAGACCGCCAGAAACCCGTCGCCGGTGAATTTGTTGACCATGCCGCCCTGGTGCGTGATCGCCGGCACGCAGGTCGCCATGCCACGGTTGAGCCAGTTGAGCAGCTCGGCCGGGGCCAGACCTTCCGAGACGGCGGTGAAATTGCGCGTGTCCGAGAACATGACCGTCACCGGCAGCTGGCGACCCTGAAAGCGACCGTCGCTGAGCAGGGCTTCGCGCTGTTCCCAGAGCTGGTTGGCTACGGCCGGTGAGGTGGTCTGGCCCAGCAGGCGCTGAATTTGCTGGCGCTGCTGCTGGGCCAGGGCGCCGCGACGCAGCAGGCCGGTGCCACCAAACAGCACCAGGGCGACCAGGGGT
Source organism: Cyanobium sp. NIES-981 (assembly GCA_945877595.1). Taxonomy (GTDB): domain Bacteria; phylum Cyanobacteriota; class Cyanobacteriia; order PCC-6307; family Cyanobiaceae; genus RGUW01. Next base: position 18,496 of record CAMDVN010000034.1, read on the forward strand.
TCACTCAGCTCGAGCCAGACATGCATCACCAGCAGACCGATGGCGGCGCTGCTCCAGGCCAGCAGCAGCAGGATCAGCAGGAGCAGGCCGCGGCGGATCGGCGAGACCCGCTCGGCCACCAGGGCGGCCAGCAGGGCCGCCAGCAGCACGCTCAGGTTGGTGAACACGATGCTGGCCGTCCAGATGTGCGGGCTGACGCTGGGACTCACGCCGGCTTGCCCTTGACGCGCCAGCAGCGCCACCAGCCGGTTGGCATGGATCTCGACCCCCGGCATCAGCTGTTGGGAGGCTCCGTAGCGGAAGCGGGTCTGGGGCACTTCAAACAGATCGCGCAGCGAGGGTGCTGTGCTGCCGATCAACACGGTGCTGCCCCGTACCGCTCCTGCTGGCAGTTGGCCATCGAGCAGCTGTTTCAGCGTCCAGAGCCGATAGCTGCCGGGTTGCACGAAGCTCAGCATCTGCTGGTAGCCGGCGGCGTCGATGCCGTAATAGCCGCCCGAATCGCTGCCCAACCAGGACCCGGATGCCTGGTTGGCCTCCAACTGGCGGCGCAGGGTGCGGCTACCTGTGCCCACTTCGAGCAGCCGCATCGGCAGGGTCACCGTCGCTTCGTCCTGGCCGCCCACATGCACCAGGTCGCGGCGCACGACACCGTCGACATCGACCACCAGGTCGTTGTAGCTCTGCTGGCGCACCGGTGTGCCGGGGATCGGACCGATCGACTCGGCCGCATTGAAGATCGACACCAGCTTGGGGTTGCTGCGCACGGCATCGCGCAGGCACTGCTGTTGGGGGCCGACCCCTTTGTCGCGATAGAGGTCTAGACCGATGGCCACGGCGCCATCGCTGCTCAGGCGCGCGATTGCCCGGCAAATCAGGCTGTCGTCGATTGGCCAGCCATAGGCGCGGATATCGGCTTCGCTGATGCCGATGATCGCCACCGGCAGTCGCTTGCCCGAAGCCGCCGGCCGCAGGTGGGTGACCAGGTCGTAGACCAGCAGGTTGACGGCTTCGACCACCTGGCTGGCCTCCAGGCCCCAGAGCACCAGGGCGGCAACGCCATAGGAGGCCAGCACTCTGGCCAGCGCAGTTCCACGGCTACGGCTGAGCATGGCGGGGTGTTGGGTCGACGGATCCACCCACCCTGGCTGGATTTGCTGGATTGACAACCCAGCGGCGCGGCATCATCATCACTCCTGAAAAGCATTGCGGCCACAGAGCCAAGGAGATGGCGATGGCCCAGCCGATGGTGATTGCCACCCACAGTTATCGAGGGGGCACCGGCAAGTCGAACGTCACAGCCAATCTGGCCCTCGAGTTGGCCCGCAGCGGTCACCGGGTGGGGGTCGTCGATACCGACCTCCCTTCACCGGGGGTGCACATTCTGTTTGGCCAGGATCAGCCGGCCACCACGCTCAATGGGGTGCTGTATCGGCACTACGGGGTTGAGAAGGCGATGATCGATGTGACTCCCCAGGGTCTGGAGGGTCACATTTGGTTGCTGGCAGGCAGCCCCAAACCCGGCGACATCGCCCAGATCGTGCGCGAGGGTTACGCGCTCGAGCAGCTGATCGATGTCTACCGCGACTTCGGCAAGGCCGCAGCACTTGACTTCTTGTTTGTGGACACCCATCCGGGCATCAACGAGACCACGTTGATGTCGATCACGGTCGCCGATCTGCTGCTGATGCTGCTGCGACCTGATCGTCAGGACTATCAGGGCACCGCTGTCACCGTCGACGTGGCCCGCAAGCTCGGTGTGCCGGCCTTGCGCTTCGTCGTCAACAAGGCGATCACAAGCCTCGACTGGCCCAACCTCAAGACGACGATTGAGCAGACCTACGGCGATCAGTGCCTGGCGATCCTGCCCCAGTCTGACGAAATCATGGCCTATGGCGGCAGTGGGTTGTTCTGCCTGCAACAGCCAGACCATTCGCTGTCCCTGGCGCTGCGCGAGGTGGCCCAGGCGGTCGCCGCCCTGCGTTCCTGATTGTCATAACCACCACCATGTTGATGCTCTCTTCTGTTTTCCTGGCCGCCGCCCCAGCGGCTGACATCTCCAAGCCTGGGGCCGACCACGCCCCTGCCGCTGGTTATGCGGCCGTGGCCCATGCCCCCACCCTGCCTGAAGAGCTGGGGCTGGCGCTCTTGCTGGCGGCGTTGCTGGTGGTGGTGCTGCGGGCCCGGCCGATTCTGGAGCTGCTGGAGCGCAGCGACAACCGGCAGCAGCCCAAGGCCCTGCGCTGGCCGACGGCTCTGCGATCGTTTTCGGGTGGGTTGGCGGCAGCCTATGTGCTGTTGTTGTTGCTTCCCGAGTTCAGCGTGATCAATGCCGAACTGCACGGGCCGCCGCCGGGTGCCTTCGGGTTGGCCCTGCTCGGCCTGCTGATCTTCAAGGGGATTCAGCACTACTGTCTGCAGCAGGCCACAGCGGCCAATTCCGCTATGGGTGACTGGAAGTTTGTGGGTGTCAAGGCGGCTGAAAAGCGTTCCAACTTCGCCATCAGCCTGGGGGTGTTCACCGGTTATGCCGCCCTGATCCTGCTGACCCTGCCGTTCCAGTTCAGCCACCTCAGCGGTTCACTGTCTGCGGTCTTGTACCTGGTGACCTTTGCCCTGCATCTCGGTTTTGATGCCTTGGCCACCTGCGAGGAGAACGACCGCCGTTTTGCGGCATTGGCCCCCCGGCTGGTGGTGCCGGTGTTGATTGTGGCGTCGGTGCTGGCGGCCCTTGGCGCTTTGCCCAACGCTGTGCTGCTGGGCGCCTTCTCGCTGTTGGGCGGCATCGTGATCTACAACGTCTTTCGGGTGGAACTGCGCAAGCCTGAAGACACGTCCTTTATTTGGTTTCTCACCGGGTCGGTCGTCTTCGCCATCCTCAATGGCCTCACGATGCGGGCTGGAGCCCACTGAATTCACTCGCCCCGCAGACGGCGGCGTAGATCGGCCGAGTTTTGCTGCAGGGTCTGGAAACTGCTGGCCCCAAGGATCGACTCGACCTCCTGGGCGGCGCGCTGGTGGTCGATCTCCAGGCTGAGCGTGGCGATCGTCGACTGCAGCTCGGCTTCCCGCTGCTTGACGCGATCGAGCATCGCCTTGAAGGCATCGCGTGCCGCCCGCACCGAGGGGTCCTGGGTGCCACTGCTGCTGATCAGGGTCTGAACGCCGTTGTAGTCGCCTTTGGCCACCAGGGCGGTGAGGTGGCTGAAGTCGTGGATGAAGCGAACCATGTTGCGGGCCCGCTCACTCAGGATCAACACCAGGGCCTGGCGTGCCTGTGGGTCACCATCGATCAGCGCCAGAGCTTCGTCGCGGTCCACGAACAGCAGCAGCGTGTCGTCGCTGGACGCCCGACAGCTGGCCGAGCGGGTCGCCTCTCCCAACAGCGACATCTCACCGATCACGGCTCCAGGCGTGAGGGTGGCCAGCTCGATCACGTCGCCCGAGGGGTTGCGGATGTAGATGCGCAGCTCACCGCGCTCGAGCACATAGAGGCCGTCGCTGCTGGCGTTGGCCTCAAACAGCACCTGGCCGTCGTGCAACGTCACTGGCCTGCCCTGGGCCTCGGCCCCCAGGCGCAGCCGCTCCTGTAGCTGGGCGCGGGCCTGCTCAATGCTGGTGGACTGGGTCATCGACGGGCCTAGAAGCGGAACTGAATCTTGGAATAGACCCCGCTACCGAGCAGCCAGTTGTTCCAATAGGCGCGAGGACCTTCATCGATGGGGCTGATCCAGCCCAGCTCGAGGGTCCAGTGGCGGCCGGCCAACCAACGGAGGTAGGCGCCACCGGAGCCAACCGTGTCCCTGAACCAGCTGCCGCTGCGCTGCAGGCTGATGCCGCCATAACCAATGAACGGCACCAGTTGCACCGCCTGGCTGCTGTTGCGCCAGAGCGTGTAGGCCAGCTCAGTGCTCCACAGAT
>CAMDVN010000035.1 GCA_945877595.1 Cyanobium sp. NIES-981
CGGCAACCGGATGGTGCGGCTCTTCTCGGCGATGGCCCGGGTGATGCCCTGACGGATCCACCAATAGGCGTAGGTCGAAAATTTGTAGCCACGGGTGGGGTCAAATTTCTCCACACCCCGCACCAGGCCGATCGTGCCCTCCTGGATCAAATCCAGGAGCTCCATGTTGCGCTTGGTGTACTTCTTGGCCACGCTCACAACGAGGCGCAGGTTGGCGGCCACCATCCGCTCCTTGGCCCGGCGACCGCCGGCGAGTCGGCGCTTGAGCACCAAGGGGCTGAGGCCCGTGGCCTCGGCTAGCTGGGCCGAACTGGGCTTGCAGCCAAGCTTGCTTTCGAGCTCCAGCTCCAGCTCTTCCATGGCCATGAGCTCCTGCACCTGGCGGCCCAAGGTGATCTCCTGCTCGTGGCTCAGCAGCGGCACGCGGCCGATGTCCCGCAGGTACGAACGCACCATGTCACCGCCGCCGGCGGCGGCAGCTTGAGTTGCGGCCTGAACAGGCGATTGAGCAGAGACTGGGGCTGCAGACACAGCAAGCATGGTGTGGTGATTACGAAACGCTTTTGTTTCGTAAACTTACCACCGTCCGCTGGGGTTGAGGATGGATGGGTTGTTCGGTTCTGCCCCACTGATGGCCGCTGAACGACTGCAAAAAGTGCTTTCAGCGGCTGGGGTTTGCTCGCGCCGCCGGGGCGAGGAGCTGCTGCGGGCCGGCCGGGTTTGTCTCAATGGGGCCGTGGCCCAGCTGGGCGATCGAGGCGACCCGGGCCGCGATCGCATCGAGCTCGATGGCAGGCCAATCCAGGCGAGGCCGGTTCGGCTGGCCCTGCTGTTGCACAAGCCGGCTGGGGTGCTGTGCAGTTGCTACGACCCTCGTGGTCGCTCCACGGTGCTGGATCTGCTACCGCCCGAGTGGCAACAGGGCCAAGGACTGCATCCCGTGGGGCGGCTCGACGCCGAGAGCCGCGGTGCCTTGCTGCTGAGCAATGACGGCGATCTCACCCTGCGCCTGACCCATCCCCGCTATGGCCATCGCAAGACCTATCGCGTTTGGGTTCGGGGCGTTCCCGACCCCAGGGTTTTGGCCCAATGGCGCGCTGGGCTGCCCCTTGACGGCCAGCCCAGCCAAACAGTCATGGTGCAGTGCCTGCAAAGTCGTGGTGATGCCACTGAGTTGGAGTTGGTGATGCGGGAGGGCCGCAACCGCCAGATCCGCCGCACGGCGGAGTTGCTAGGCCACCCCGTGCTCGATCTGCGGCGGGTGGCGATCGGTGCCGTGGGGCTCGGCGCGTTGCCTGAGGGCCGCTGGCGTCACCTTGAGCCCCAAGAATGGGAGGCCTTGGTCGCGCCTTGATGCCCGCCTGGATCGCCCGATTGCGCCGTGGCTGGGGGGAGTCTCGCCGGGGAAATGCCCAGGCGGACGGGCCTCAGCCTGATGCTTTGCTGGCGGCTGGGCGGTTGTTACGCGAGGCCCGGGAGGCGCGCCATCTCAGCCTGCGCCAGTTGGCGCTTGAGACCCGGATCAGCACGCCGGTGCTCGAGGCGCTTGAACGGGGCTGGCGTGACCGCCTGCCCGAGGCCGCCTACCTGCGCACGATGTTGCCGTTGATCGAGCGGCACCTCGATCTCGATCCGGGCAGCTTGCGCTCGGCCCTGCCAGAACCCGGCCCCCAGCTCCATCGGCGTCCTGCGGGCCAACTGGGTTTCTCCCCATTCTCGATTGAGCTGTTCACCACCTGGCAGGGCACGGCTTTATACGGGCTGTTGATGTTGGGGCTGTTGTATGGCCTCAACCTCGAGCAGCGTCGTCTTGCCGCCCAGGGCCTGCATGCCCTGGCGCCCGTGGGGCCTTTGGCTGTTGCCGATCAGCAGCGCTCCCCCGATGGGGCGACGCTGTTGCTGGCGGCCTATCCCCAGCTGCGTCCCCTGGCCTTGGCGTCCCAGGGACAGGGAATGGCGCAATGGCGCCGGCATGCAGCCAACCGGCCCCCGGCCCCTGAGATCACGACTCCCGTGATCTCGACTCCGGAGATCTCGGCCCCTGTGGATCAGCCCGGGCCGCGCCCGGCGCGGGCTGCCATTTCGCCATAGCCCTTCAGCCGGTCGTGGAGGCTGGCGATTGGCTGCTGCAAGCGCCAGGCCCAATTGCCCTGGGCGGTGCCGGGGGTGTTGAAGCGTGCCTCGTCACCCAGTTCGAGCAGGTCCTGCAGGGGCACGACCGCGAGGTCGGCGCCTGAGTTGAGGGCCAGCTCGGTCAGCTGCCAGCCCGGTGCATTCACCGCGCCGTCCAGGGCTTTCTGCACCCGGTTGCGCGCCTCGTCATCGAGGCTGTGCCACCAGCCGAGGGTGGTGGCGTTGTCGTGGGTGCCCGTGTAGACCACCCAGCGGCGGCCTTTGAAGTTGTTAGGGAGGTAGGCGTTGTTGGGGTCGCCGTCAAAGGCAAATTGCAGGATTTTCATGCCCGGCAACCTGAAGCCATCGCGCAGCCATTCGACGCCGGGGGTGATCACGCCGAGGTCTTCGGCGATGAGGGGCAGCCGCCCATCACCCAGCAGGTGCCGATGGCGAACGCTGTCGAGCCAGAGCAGGCCCAGGAGAGGCCAGCCGGGGGAGAGGCGCCAATGGCCCCGTTCGGCGGTGGGGGCGTTGCCGGGCACGCTCCAGTAAGCCTGCATGGCCCGGAAGTGGTCGAGGCGCAGCAGATCGAAGAGCTCGAGCTGGCGCCGCAACCGCCGGATCCACCAGCGGAATCCACCGGCCCAATGGGCGCTCCAGCGATAGACCGGTGTGCCCCACAGTTGGCCCGTGGTTGAGAAGTAGTCGGGCGGGACGCCGCTCTGCTGGATCAGGCTCCCGTCAGAGCGGATCGAAAACAGACTCGGATGGCTCCAGACGTCCGCACTGTCACGGGCTACGTAGAAGGGCAGGTCTCCCACCAGGGAGACGCCCTCGGCCTGGGCGTGCTGGTGCAGCCGTTGCCATTGCCGATGCAGATGCCACTGCAGCAGGGCCTCTTCGAGCAAAGGCCCGCTGCGGTCGCGATCAAGACGGCGCAATGCGGCCGGTTGGCGGGAAGCCAGCGGCTTGGGCCAGGCCCACCACGGCGTCCCGTTCTGATCGCGCTTTAAGACTCCGAAGCGGCAGTGGTCCAGTAGCCAGTGCCGCTGCTGGCGGCGCCAGCGTGCAAACGCCTGCTGCTGAACCAGCGGGGCCCGGTCCCAATGGGCGCGCAGGGCGGGGGCCAGGTCGGTGTGGCCTGGGTGATCAGGGCTCAGAAAACCAGAGGCCACCAGTTCGGCGGCATCCAGAAGGCAGGGGTTAAGGGCCGAACCACTGGGGGAGCTGTAGGGGGATCCGGTCGCATCGGTGGGGGCTAATGGCAGCACCTGCCACACGCCCAGGCCATGGCGGGCCAGCAGGCTGATCCAAGCCATCGCCTCCTCGCCAAAGCTGCCGCAACCCTGGGGGCCTGGCAGGGCGGTCACGTGCAAGAGGATCCCGGCCTGGCGCGGTTGGGGTTGTTTCACAGGGCGGGCAACCGGTAGCGGTTCACGATCTTCTGGGCAAAGGATGGGATGTGACGGTCGGCCATCTCGGGGTGATGGCGGCGCAACCAGAGGGCATTGCGCGTGAAGTGGGAATCGATTGAGAAGCGGCCGTATTCGAGCCCCCGTGGGCCGATGGCATTGACCACGCAACCCACCAAGCGCGCCAGCCAGAGCGGCAGCTTGACCGCCTTGTCATAGGCGTCGATGCCCTGCTGCACGGCGGCCTTGCGGTTACCGCGACTCTGCACCGGGGCGGTCTCGAGCTCAGCCTCCACGAGTTGAAGCAGTGCTGCACCACGATCGTTGCGCACCGTGATCCATTGGCGTCCAAAACTGGCGCCCATGTAGCCCACGACCAAATCGGCGCCACCATTGGTGTAATCGAAGCAGCTCAGGCAGCTGGGGGCAAAGACGTCTTTCAGTTTGGGGGTGTCGAGGCCAAAGAAGGGAACGGTCTCGTTTGACCCGTCGCTGTGGCGGAAGTGGATTCGGAAATCCTGCATGAATTCGTAATGCACCACCGTCTCGGGGGAACGGCTGCTGCTGTCGAGAAACGTTTGGAGGCCGGCGCGGCTCACATTGTCGACACAGGGAAGGCCGAGCACGTAGAGGTTGTCGAGCGGCAGGGTCGCTTCCACCGCGCGCAGGGCCTGCACCTGACAGCCCACCCCAATCGCCAGCAGGTTGCGGATGCCACTGCCGGGCAGTTGCTCGAGAACCTCCAGGTTGGGGGAGAGGGTGGGTTTGTTGACCCGGGCTGCCAGCACCTGCTCGGGGGTGCGGGCCAGCACCGGCACCGGGGTGAAGCGGTCGTGTTCGCTCTGTTGGACGCAGAGCACGGCATCGACCAGGCCGGATTCGAGCGCGCGCACCCCTAGACGGCTCACGATCCCGGTCCACTGGGCCCCCTCAATCGGGGGCTCGAGACGGGCGGTGAGCATGCGTTGGCTCACGCCAAAGTACAGCTCGTCTTCGTTGTTGAGATCGCGGCTGCGGCCATGCACCCGCGTTTCCATCGTCTCGAATTGCTGGTTCAAGAAGGCGCAGGCCTGCCGCACATAGGCCACCCAGCGGCTGTCGCAGAGGCCGCATTGGCTGCAGAGATCCTTGGCGGGATAGGTGCTGCCCTTGGCCAGCGGCCGCGCCTTCTCGTGGGGCAGCAGGCTGCCGTGCGGCGATGGGGTGGAGCCAGGCAAGGAGGCGGCCGCAGGATCTAACCCCCCAAGTTATCGGCGCTGCGGGCTTGCTGGGCCAGAGTGGGTTTTGCTCGCCTGCTCCAGGCCCGTTGCCATGGCGCCGCGCCCCGTACCCACATCTGAGCGCCCCATGCCCTCCGCCAGGGCCACAAGCCGAGCTCTGGCCCGTCGCCGGAGCGCCGTGCGTCTCACGGCCGCTGGCCTGGGGGTGGCGCTGGGCTTGGGCGTGTTGGGGCTGGCCTGGCCCCGCAAGGACCGGTCCTTGGCGCCCGAAACCCTGGAGAGCCCCGCCGATCTGGCCAAGCCACCGGCCCGACCAGTCACGGTGTTGGTGGTGGGCGTCGACGCCGATCGGCTGACCGACCCCAGCAATGGGGCGGCTCCGCCTGGCCCCGCCAACAGCGATGCCCTGTTGATGGTGCAGGTGCAGCCCGCGGGCCCCCTGCAGGTGCTCGAGATTCCGATTGAGCTGCCGGTCCAGTTGCCCGGCCAGTCGAAGCCCCAGGCCCTTGGCAGCCTCTACCGCCAGGGCGGAGTGGCGTTAGTGGCCGATGCGGTGCGTGAGCTGCTGGGCCTGCCGCCGGGCCAGCCCGATCGCTACGCGGTGGTTGGCCGCGCCACCCTGCGCCAGCTGGTCGATGGTCTTGATCGCCTTGACGTCAGTCCACCAATCGCGATGCGCTACGTGGATCAGCGCCAAAAGCTACGCATTGATCTGCAGGCTGGCTTGCAACGCTTCGATGGCCAGCAGATTGAACAGCTCGTGCGCTTCCGGAGCCCCACCTCTGGGGAGGCGGGTCGGCGTGCGCAGCACCAGCTGGTGCTGCGCAGTCTGCTGAGGGAGCTCGCCCTGCCACTCAAGCTTCCCCTGCTGGCCGGGCTGGGGCATTCACTGTTGCCCCAGACCCAGACCAACCTCACGGAAGGCGAACTGCTGAGCCTGCTGGCGGCCGGGCTCAGCCAGCACGATGGCGTGCAGATCACCGCATTCCCCAGCGCAGCCAGCGGCACTGCCCCCCCGGTCTGGCCGCCTTCGCCTTAGGAGCTGGCAGCCAGTTGGGCCCAGCGCCTCTGCAGGGTGAGCGGGAGGGCCGCTGGGTCAGGCATGGCGCTGTCATTGATCTGTCCAGCGGTTGGTAGCCAGCCCAGCCAGGGCAGGCCGTCGAGCCGACGGGCCTCGGGGTTCCAGGTGCCACCGACCTGCACCAGCCCCAGCAGCGGCACCTGCCATTGGGACAGCAGGGCAGTGGCGGCCGCTGGCAGGCCCGTGTCGATCTGCGGTTGGCTGAGCAGCAGCAGGCAGGGTTGGCGCCAGGCCCCGAGGGCCTCGGCCCAGTGCCCGCCACTGGCGAGGGCCAGGCCTGCATCCAGCAGCAGGGGCACCAGGGCCGCCTCCTGAGGGGGCTGAAGGCCAGCCAGGGCCTGGGCCGGCAGGCTCTCGCTGCTGGCGGGGTTTGGCGCTAGGGCAGGGGCCAGCCGCAGCCCCAGGGTTGCGGCTAGGGCGGGGGCTGCGGCCTGCTGCAGGGTGGCGATGGCCGCTTGAGCACCGCAGCCCAGCAGCACCAGGGATCGGGGCAAGGGGAGGGCAGGGGCTGGGGGCTTCACGGTTTGCACGACCGGGGACGCCTCGCTTCTACCATCAGATCTCAGCTCCTTGGTCCGAGTCTGCCGTGACCCGATTCATGACCGCTGACCGGCCAATGCAGCAGACGCAGCCGCTCCAGGCCACCCACGATTCGCGGCGCTTGCGGCTGTTCAGCGGTACCTCCAACCCTGAGCTGGCCAGCGAGATCGCGGCCTACCTGGGCGTTCCGGTCGGGCCCCGGGTGATCAAGCGCTTCGCGGATGGTGAGCTGTATATCCAGATCCAGGAATCGATCCGGGGTTGTGATGTCTTTCTGATCCAGCCTACCTGTGCTCCGGTGAACGATCACCTGATGGAGCTCCTGATCATGGTGGATGCCTGCCGCCGTGCCTCAGCCCGCCAGATCACGGCGGTGGTGCCTTACTACGGCTACGCCCGCGCCGACCGCAAGACCGCTGGTCGCGAATCGATTACCGCCAAGCTTGTGGCCAATCTGCTGGTCAAATCGGGTGTTGACCGGGTGCTGGCCATGGACCTGCACTCCAACCAGATTCAGGGCTACTTCGATATTCCTTGCGACCACATCTATGGCTCGCCAGTGCTGGTGGATTACCTCAGCACTCGCAATCTTGGGGAGGTGGTGGTGGTGTCCCCCGACGTGGGGGGTGTGGCCCGTGCCCGCGGCTTTGCCAAGCAGATGAATGATGCGCCCCTGGCGATCATCGACAAGCGCCGCTCCGGCCACAACGTGGCCGAAAGTCTCACCGTGATCGGCGACGTGGTCGGCAAAACGGCCGTGTTGATCGACGACATGATCGACACCGGTGGCACCATTTGCGCCGGTGCTCGCTTGCTGCGCCAGCGTGGTGCAGCCCGGGTGCTGGCCTGTGCCACCCATGCTGTGTTTTCTCCGCCGGCCATTGAGCGGCTTTCAGAACCCGGTCTGTTTGAGGAGGTGTTGGTGACCAACAGCATCCCCTTGACCCCTGACCGCCGCTTTCCCCAGCTCCAGGTGCTCTCGGTGGCCAACATGCTCGGTGAAGCGATCTGGCGTATCCACGATGAGAGCTCGGTGAGCTCGATGTTCCGCTGAGGGCCTTGGCTGGGTCGTTGGGATTGGGCCGGCTGTCGCGGCTGAATCGGTTGGCGAGACAGTTGGCGAGTCGGTTGGGGAGACGGTTGCCGAGAATTTGGGCAGCATCTCTGGCCCTGGGCTTCTCCCTTGTTGAAATGCCGGCCCGAGGCCTAACGGTGCCCCCCGTGCCCCCGCCTCCAGCACCGCTGCGCCGCATCGGCGTGTGGCTCACCAATAGCCCAAGTCCGCTTTATTACGAAGCAGCCCGGATTGAGCAGGCCGTGGCCGAACTGGCCGCGGCGGGCTTCAACACGCTCTACCCGAATGTGTGGAGCCGTGGCACCACCTTTCACCGCTCCAGCTATGCCCCCATGGAGCCCACCCTGGCGATGGAGGCCCCCCAGCTCGATCCAATCTGCCGGCTCACCCAGGCGGCCCACCGGCGTGGCCTGCAGGTGATTCCCTGGTTTGAGTATGGCTTGATGGAGCCGGCCGATGCCGAGGTGGTGCAGCGCAACCCAGCTTGGGTGTTGCACAAGCGCGATGGCAGCTCCGAGATGGTGTTGCATGGCAAGCCGATGGCCTGGTTGAATCCGGCCCATCCGGGTGTGCGGCAGCGCTTTCTTGGTCTGGTCGGTGAGATTGTGCGGCGCTGCGGGCTCGATGGCATCCAGCTGGATGACCACTTCGCCTGGCCGGTCGAGTTTGGCTATGACCCCTTCACCCGGGATCTCTACCGCAACGAAACCGGCCAGGAGCCCCCCGATAATCACGCTGATCGGCGTTGGATGCGCTGGCGTCGGCAGCACCTCACCAATCTGCTGCGGGACCTCCGTCGCAGCTTGCCTTCTGCCACGGTGATCAGCTTGTCACCGGGCCCCTTTCGCTCGGCCTACAACCTCTGGCTGCAGGACTGGGAGCTCTGGGCCCTTGGCAATCTCATCGATGACCTCGTGGTTCAGAACTACGCCTATTCCTTAGGCGGATTTGCCAAAGATCTCAATCAACCGGCCCTGCTCAAGGCCCGGGGCTGGGGCATGCCAGTGGAAATCGGCATCTTGGCTGGCTTTGGCGGCCGCACGCCGGCCATGCCCCTCATTGCCGAGACCGTGCGGCTCAGCTTTGAGCGGGGCCACGGAGTCATTTATTTCTACTGGGAAGGCCTCTGGGGCCTGCATGCCGGCCCCGAGGGTGCGGCGGCCCGTCAGGCCGCCTTTGGCCAGCTGCACCGCTAATCAAGGCCTTTCGACGAATCAAGATCTTCCGACGAATCAAGATTTTCTGACGAATCAAGACATTGCTCCACCACCTCACGGGTGTTGGTGGAGAGCGGGGCGTCTGCCAGCTGTTGGAGGGCCTGGCGCATGCTCTCGGACCGCTGGGGGCCGTAGCTGCGCCAGCGGCTTAGCGTCTTGGCCAGGCGTGAGGCGGTGATCGGGTTGCGCTGATCGAGCGCAGCGAGTTGCGCCGCCATGAAGCGGTAGCCACTGCCATCGGCGGCATGAAACACCGGCGTGTTGGCGGCGAGCCCGCCGAGCACGGCCCGCACCGCATTGGGGGCATTGGGGTCGTAGCGGGGGTGCTCCAGCAGCCGTTGCACCCGTGCCAACCCATCGGCGAGGGGAGCCGAGGCCTCGAGGCCAAACCAGGCATCGAGGATCACCGGCCGCCCTTGCCAGCGCTGGTAGAAGGCCTCGATCGCCGTTTGTCGTGCCTCGATGGCATGGCATTGCAGGGCCCGCAGACCGGCCCGAGCCAAGGTCATGGAGGGTCCGTCGACGGCATTGCGGGCCTGCTCGATCACGGCGGCATCGCCGGCGGCGGTGCGCCAGCTCCAGGCCAAGCCGGTGAGCAGGCGATCGCCATCGCCCTGGGGCCAGGGCAGGGCCCACTGCTCTTGGCAGCGCAGGAGAGCAAGCCCTAGAGGCTCAGCCAGGCTTTCGCCAAATCGCTGCTGCAGGGCCAGCAGGGCGGCAAACAGTGCCGGGGGGTCGGGCTCGAGCCCGGTGCTGCTCGCCCCGTCTTCGAGCTCGGCCATGCCGGGCAGGCTGAGCAGCGCCGCACGGCTGGCCTCCGAGAGCGATGGATCGGCCAGGATCCGGCCAAAGGCATCGATGAGTTCCTCCTCAAGAAGGTTGTCGCTTTGGCCGGCGGCCCGGGCTAGCACCGCCTGGCGCAGCAGCAGCTGGCCGGCGTCCCAGCGGGCAAACGGATCGCTGTCGCGGGCCAGCAGATGGACCAGTTCGGCGGTGGGTCGACCAATCTCCAGCTTCACTGGAGCCGAAAACTGGCGCAACAACGACAGTGCTGGCGGATGATGCTGGGCCGGCAGACCCTCAAAACGCAAGGTCTGCTCGGCCTGATCCACCACCACCAGGCGAGTGTGGTGGCCCCACTGGGGAGGGCACTCGGCCGCGTGGGCTTCGGCGGCGCTTTCGCCGCTGAGCCGCAGCGGCAGAGCCTGGCCCCCCTGACCCACCAGCCCTAGGGCCAGGGGAATCACCACAGGCTGTTTCTGGTCTTGGCCCGATGTGGGGGGTGTGTGCTGCCGAATCAGAAGCTCGAGGGTGCCAGCCTGGCCGTCCCAGTGGCGCTGGAGATGAACCACCGGTGTGCCCGCCTGGTGATACCAGCGCCTGAACTGGGCAAAATCAAAGCGCAGGGCGTGGGGCTGGGTGGCCCAGGCTGCGGTGGCCGCATCCTCCATCGCCTCAACAAAGTCTTCACAGGTGGCGGCACTGCCGTCATGACGGCTCACGTACAGCGCCATGCCGCGCATGAAGGTCTCCTCCCCCAGCAGGGTGTGGAGGCAGCGGATCACCTCGGATCCCTTTTCATAGATGGTGGTGGTGTAAAAGTTGTCGATGGCCTGGTAGGCATCGGGTTGAACTGGGTGGGCTGTGGGGCCCGAGTCTTCCCGAAACTGGGTGTTGCGCAGCATCGACACGTTTTCGATGCGGTGCAGGCTGGCGCCGTGCATGTCGGCACTGAAGCTCTGATCGCGAAAAACGGTGAGCCCTTCTTTGAGGGACAGCTGAAACCAGTCGCGACAGGTGATGCGGTTGCCGGTCCAGTTGTGAAAGTACTCATGGCCGATCACACTTTCGATGCGCTCGAGCTCACTGTCGGTGGCCGTTTCAGCATCGGCGAGCACCAGCTTTGAATTGAAGATGTTGAGGCTTTTGTTTTCCATTGCGCCCATGTTGAAATGACGCACCGCGACGATGTTGAATTCATCGAGGTCGTACTCCAGGCCATAGCGCTGCTCATCCCAGGCCATGGCCCGTTTCAGGGAGGCCATGGCATGGGCTGTGTATCCAAGGTCACCAGGTTCCACGTGGATGCGCAGGGTCACCGCCCGTCCACTGACCGTTGTGAACGCGTCTCGGATTTCCTCCAACCGGCCCGCCACGAGGGCGAAGAGATAGGAGGGTTTGGGAAAGGGGTCGTCCCAGATTGCGTAGTGGCGCGCGGCGCCGGTCTGGGGATCTGGGGGCAGCTCTCCGGTTTCGATGCCGTTGCCGTTGCAGAGCAGCACCGGACAGTTGGCCCGATCGGCCTCCAGGCGCACCCGAAAGCGACTCAGCAGGTCGGGTCGGTCGGGATGGAAGGTGATGCGGCGGAACCCCTCCGCTTCGCATTGGGTGGTAAACAGCCCTCCGCTCACATACAACCCTTCCAGGGTGGTGTTGGTATGGGGCTGAATCCGCACCCGGCTAGTGAGTTGAAATGGCGCGGCGGGGGGTGTGGCGATCCGCAGCTCGCCCTCGCTCAGGCTGAACTGATCAGTGGATAGGGGCTGGCCGTCGATGGCCAGGGCCATCAGCTCCAGGTCGATCCCCTTGAGCAGCAGGGGCTGTTGTCGAGACTCGGACCCTGCCGTTGTTTCCGGAACAGCCGCAGGATTGGGGCTGAATGTGAGTTCGGATTCGACGATGGCGTGGTCGTCGTAGAGCCGCACCGTCAGATCGGTGCGGCCCATGACGTAGGGCGCCGGGCGGTAGTCGGCAAGGCGCACAGTGGGCATCGGTTCAGCGCTTGGGCACAGTGGGGGAGGGAGCCGGAGTGGCGCCAGCCGGAGCCGGTGCCGTACCAGCTGTGGGCTTGGTCGATCCGGCCGCGGGTTTGGCAGTGCCGGCCGCAGGTTGTCCAGCGGGTTGGGGCTGTTGGCTGGCTTGTTCCACCTGGGCCAGCAGATCCTTGACTTTTTTCTGGTCGGCGACACCCAGCTTGGTCATGCAGGCTTCCTGGACCCGGGCAACCACGTTGATGACGCTGCCGTTCAAAACCATTTGACTGCTGAGGGGCTGGTTGTTGTTGGCCCCAGCAATCACCCCCCCGTGTTTCTGAATGATCACCGAGGCCACCATCTCTGCGGCGGCGGGCACGGCCACATCAAAGCTGACTTTGCTGGAGTTGAGGATGCAGATATTGACTGCACCCATCATGGAATAGGTATTGATGTCGTCTTGGGACGCCGGCTTTGCCGCGGCCATCTTGAGTGACGGTGCGTTGGTTCCCATGGGTTGGGTGCCCTGGGCATGGGCTGGGCCTGCAAGCACGCCGCTCAAGGTGATGCTGGAAATGATCAGGGTGGCGAGCAGGCGCTGTTTCACGGGTGACAGGGGGGTAAACGGGAGGCTGAAACCACGTCACTCTGCCACTTCTTTCGACTCAGCCAACCTCAGTTCAGCGGAATGCCAGCTTCTTCAACTCGGATCTCGTGATGGGTCTCCGCAAGGTCGAGCTCTCCATCCTTCCAGGAGTAAATCGAGCGAGCTCGATGCCGGTCCTGATCGATCAGGCGGATGTGCTCCAACACATCCCATTCCTGGTAGTGCGATTCGAAGATGACCTCATGCTCATCAACCTGGCGAATTTGGCTTTTGGTGGGGGTCCCGCAGAGGTAGCCCTTGCTGCGCCTCAGCTGGTGACCGCAGAGGTAGGCCTCCATGGTTCCCGTGGGCACGTAACGCGGTTTCTTTTCAAAGAAATCAAAGCTCTCTTCGGGCCACCACGTGAAGCGGTACGCCGCATCTCCTTCGACTGGTTCGCTGAAGCTTTCGATCCGCAGCATCATGTCGACGCGCAGCACGTCGCCATCGGCGAAAAAGTAGAGCCGCCGCGAACGCCACAGACCCAGGTTGCGGGAAAACCAGCGGCGCAGGCTGGTGTCGAGGCGAATGCGGCTGGGGGGCTCACTGCGGCTGGTTGGTGCCCCCCCCAGTGGCCCCCCAAGCGGTGCTGCCGAGGGCGGCCCTAGGGGCGATCCCATGGGAGGTCCCAGGGGAGGTCCTCGGTGGCCCAGTTCGTGTGTAGAGGCCATGGTTGCCGGGCGGCGAGGCCCCAGTGCGTGGTCTTGGTCTAGCTCTGGAATTCCCGCACCGCTACCAACCTGGTCGTCGGGGCAACCAATTTCGGCAAATCTCCATAAGGTGGGGCTGTGACTGGCTCAGCTTCCCCACAGCGGCCTTCGGGCCTGCCGGCCCAGCCTCAGGTGCTCAAGGCCCCCCACGCTGGTGCTGATCGGGCTTCGACCGAACGCGTTCAAGTTGAACGCGTTGAGTCCAATCGGGTTGAGCCAAATCGCGGCGATCTTGAGCGCCAGGAGCTCCGCCTGCTGCTCGTTGCGGCCAACCACCACTTGGCGAGTGCTGACCTGCGCCAGTTGGTGCAGGCCGTCAAGTCCGAAGAGTGTGGTTTTGAGATCAGCCTCGAGATTGCCGATCCATCGCGGCAGCCCGAATTGCTCGAGCTGCATCGCTTGGTGGCCACCCCGGCCCTGGTCAAGCTGAACCCCCTGCCCAAGCAGGTGTTTGCGGGCAATGGTCTCAGCATCAAATTGCGCAGTTGGCTGCCCCGCTGGCAGCAGATGGAGGTGGTCACCGGCCTTGGGATGAGCCTGCGTCCCGCCGAGGTCGACGGCAGCCGCACCCAGCGAGAGCTGCAGTTGGAGGACCAGCTGTTGGTGCTGCGCCAGGAAAACGAAACCTTGATCGAACGCCTGGGCGTTCAAGAGCGGCTGTTGCGGATGGTGGCCCACGAGCTGCGTACCCCCCTGACCGCCGCCAAGCTCGCCCTGCAGAGCCATGGCCTGGGCCAGATCGACGATCTGCGCTTCATGGACGTGCTCACCCGGCGTCTCGATGACATCGAGCACCTCTCCAAGGACCTGCTGGAGGTGGGGACCACCCGCTGGGAGGCCCTGTTCAACCCCCAACGACTCGACCTGGGCAAGGTGGCCGCTGAATCCATCCTGGAGCTCGAGAAGCTGTGGGTGGGCCGTCATCTCGAACTCGTCACCGACATCCCGGCTGACCTGCCCGATGTGTTTGCCGACCAGCGCCGCATGCGCCAGGTGCTGCTCAACTTGCTGGAGAACGCGCTCAAGTTCACCCCTGAGGGGGGTCAGGTCACGCTCACCCTGTTGCACCGCACCAGCCAGTGGGTTCAGGCGAGCGTGTGTGACAGCGGCCCTGGAATCCCGGTCGAGGAGCACCAGCGCATCTTTCTCGATCGGGTACGGCTGCCCCAAACCTCTGGCACCACCTCTGGTTTTGGGGTTGGACTTTCGGTGTGTCGCCGCATTGCTGAGGTGCACGGCGGACGCATCTGGGTGGTGTCTGAACCTGGCGAAGGGGCCTGTTTTCACTTCACGGTGCCGGTGTGGCAGGGCCAGAGCGGCCCTCCCCGCCTTGACGAAGGGTCCCCCTGACCCGTACGTTCATTCCCATCAGCAACGAGCGACTCCGCTCACAAGCTGTGGCCTCGCCCCCATCGTCTAGAGGCCTAGGACACCTCCCTTTCACGGAGGCGACAGGGGTTCGAATCCCCTTGGGGGTATTGCATTCTAATTAATAATGATCCAATTCGATTGATCGCTTCGGATTAATTGAATCAGTGGATCTTTTTGGTCGACCAAGCGGATTGATCGAAGCATTGTCCATTGTCAATGAACGGTCCGTTTTCAATGAACGGCTCCTCTCAATGACCGAATCTTCTCAATGAACGGCTCTTCTCAATGAAGCAACGTTGCCGCGTGATGTCTGGTGGCTGACTGTCGAGCAATTGATCAGCTAGGCGTTGATCAGTTAGGCGTTGATCAGGTCAAAAGGACCTCTTGATCAAGAGACCTGCTGGCCGACCAGGGAGGCCCGCCGCAGCGCTTCCTGCTGAACGCCACGCAGGTTGCTGGCCAAATCTTCCCGCAGGCGTTGTTCGATCAGGCCAATCGGCATGCTTGGTCGCCCTTGGACGGTGAGGTCATAGAGCAATTGGCTTTGCTGACCCTCAGTGCTGATCTGCCAGGTGCCTTCAAAACGGCGAAAGTCACCTTCAGTCATTAAGAAACTCAGGGTGCCGGCTTCGCGGTCTTCGCTGAGTTCGAGTTCAACCTTGGCGCTAAAACGAAGCCCGCAGAACATCTGGGTGCCAATCTGCTCGAGCCCGACGCGGTTGGCTTGACGCCATAGCTGCCGAGACGAGGAAAGATTCGGAATAAACCGATGCAGGTTTTCGTAGTCGGTGAGGACCGCCCACAGCCACGAATGGTCAAGATTCATCCGCAGCCGCACAGCAAGGCGTCGAGTTCCCTGGGGCAGTCGTTCCATCTCCTGCTGGATGGTGTCGAGATAGCAGGTGGCTAGGTCCACGGGCTGTGAGGCAACAGGGTCCCCCTCGGCAGGTTGTGACATACCCGAATCGAGCTCAGAAGAGACCTGAAGGGCGGGAACCTGGTGGTCGAGGAGTTGGACCAAGGCCGGCAGGGCTACAGGGATTCAGCGATCACCCGGGGGGTGCGCCTGTCGCCAAACTTAGCGGCACTGAACCATGGTCAGTGGAGCAGGGCGGCGGGGGGATGGAAACGTTCCCTATGATCAACGCGCTTTTGCGGGCGGTTGTTTCGGTATGCGCGTTTCCACAGGTCGCGTCGTTGAGTCCGATGGCCGCATGTTCAACGTGACGGTCCAAGGTCTGGGAATTGGGCGGCAACGCCGGGCCGAGCGCACCCTGGTGGTGTCCTATAGCCAGTTGCAATCGCTGGTCCAGACCCTGGCCCGCCAGGGCGGTCGCATGACGGCAATGATCCCCAGCGAGGCTGCTCCTGCCGTCACTGGCTCGTCGGACTCACCAGCATCGATTGGTGCTGGTGCTGACCCCGCCCCCCAATCTGCCCCCTCGAAACCTGCTCCCGTGTCGTCGTCCCACGCTGCCGTTCCCGTCAACCTCTACAAGCCGAAGAATCCGTTCGTCGGCACCGTGACGGAGAACTACAGCCTGCTGGCTGAGGGGGCCATCGGCCGCGTCAATCACATCACCTTCGACCTGGCTGGGGGTGATCCCCAGCTTCACTACGTTGAAGGCCAGTCGATTGGCATCATTCCCGATGGCGAGGACGCCAACGGCAAATCCCACAAGCTGCGCCTCTATTCAATCGCCAGCACCCGCCACGGCGACAACCTGGCTGACCACACGGTCTCCCTGTGTGTGCGGCAGCTCCAGTATGAGAAAGATGGCGAGACCATCAATGGTGTGTGCTCCACCTTCCTCTGCGACATCGAGCCGGGCTCCAAGGTGAAAATCACCGGGCCGGTGGGTAAGGAAATGTTGCTGCCCGATGACGAAGAGGCCAACGTGATCATGTTGGCCACCGGGACGGGCATCGCGCCAATGCGCACCTACCTGCGACGCATGTTTGAGCCCACCGAGCGCGAGAAGAACGGCTGGCATTTCCGGGGCAAGGCCTGGCTGTTCATGGGCTCCCCCACCACCGCCAACCTTCTCTACGACAACGATTTCAACCACTACCAGGCTGAGTTTCCCGACAATTTCCGCTACACCAAGGCAATCAGCCGCGAGCAGCAAAACCCCAGTGGTGGTCGCATGTACATCCAGGATCGCGTCAGCGAGCACTCCGAAGAGATCTTCTCCTGGATTGAGGATCCCAAGACCCACGTGTACATGTGTGGATTGAGGGGCATGGAGCCGGGCATTGATGAGGCAATGACGGCGGCCGCCGCTGCCAAGGGCCTCAATTGGGCCGAGCTGCGTCCCCAGCTCAAAAAAGCCGAGCGCTGGCACGTCGAGACGTATTGAGCCCAGGCTCACCGGTTCACGAGCGCTGGCTCAGGCTCTCCAAGGGGCTCTCCAAGGCCATCAACCCAACGGCAGATGGCCCCAGCGCCAGGCGGCCCTAGCGCCAGGCGGCCCTAGCGCTAGATGACCCCAGCGCTGAAATGGCCTTTGTTGCAGCCCACCGTTAGGTGGGCTTTTTGTTGCAACCCACCTGAGGGTGGGGCTTGTTGGTGTGGCCCTCAGGACGGATGGCTTGCCACTGATGGTGGCTGATCCCTCACACAATTCCGTCATAAAACCTTCAACTCCTTGGGCCAGGGGGTCAGGCCCGTTAAACCAGGGGGAACAGAAAAGGCCCCATGAGCTCCGTGCTCACCAATCCACTTCGGGTCGGCCTTCGCCAGGAGCGGGTGGTGCCACCCCAATGTCTGGTGATCTTCGGCGCCAGTGGTGACCTCACGCACCGGAAGTTGATTCCGGCCCTGTTTGAATTGTTTCGCCAGCGGCGCCTGCCGAGCGAATTCGCCGTGCTGGGCTGTGCACGGCGCCCCTGGAGCGACGACGACTTTCGCGCCCGCATGGCCGAGGCCTTAGCGGCCGAAGTGGCTGAGCATCCCACCGCTTGGGAGCAGTTTGCAGCGGGACTCTTTTATGAGCCCGTCGACCTCCAAGAACCCCCCACCGTGGTGCGGCTGGGGAAGAGGCTCGAGCAGATCGATCGCCAGCGGGCCACCCGCGGCAACCGCACCTTTTACCTCTCGGTTTCACCCGCGTTCTATGGCAGCGGCTGCCGGGCTTTGGCGGCCGCTGGCCTGTTGGCCGATCCGGCCCGCAGCCGTGTGGTGATCGAGAAGCCTTTTGGCACCGACTACGCCAGTGCCCAGGCCCTCAACAAGGTGGTGCAGGCCTGCGCCCAGGAAAGCCAGATCTTCCGGATCGACCACTACCTGGGCAAGGAGACGGTCCAAAACATTTTGGTGTTGCGTTTTGCCAACACCATTTTTGAGCCGATTTGGAATCGCAACTACATCTCCAATGTGCAGATCACCGCTGCCGAAACGGTGGGGGTGGAGGAGCGGGCCGGCTACTACGAGAGCTCAGGCGCCCTGCGCGACATGGTGCAGAACCACCTCACCCAAATCCTGGCCCTCACCACCATGGAGCCGCCAGGGCGCTTCGATCCGGAGTCCATGCGCAACGAGAAGGCCAAGGTTCTTCAGGCCGCTCGCCTGGCCAATGAGGCCGAGCCTTGGAAGTGTTGCGTGCGCGGCCAATACTCAGGCGGTGGCTCCAAGGCGCGGCCAATCGCCGGGTACCGCCAAGAGCCGGGGGTGAACCCCCAGAGCACCACCGAAACCTATGTGGCCACCAAGTTGTTCATCAACAACTGGCGCTGGCAGGGGGTGCCGTTTTATCTGCGCACCGGCAAGCGCCTGCCCAAGCGGCTCAGTGAAGTGGTGCTCACGTTTCGCGAGGCGCCGGTGCATCTCTTCGATGCCGCCGGCGGCGCCCCTACCCCCAACCAGCTGATTCTGCGCATCCAGCCTGATGAGGGGGCCAACATCCGCTTTGAGGTCAAGGCGCCCGGTTCCGGGATGCGCAGCCGCCCCGTTGACATGGCCTTCAGCTACGACGACAGCTTCGGAGAACCCTCCGATGAGGGCTATGTGCGCCTGCTGGCCGACGCCATGTTGGGGGACCCCACGCTGTACACCCGCAGCGACGAGGTGGAGGCGGCCTGGCGCCTGTACACCCCACTGTTGGAACTGATCGAGGACGCCCCTGAGCAGCTGCCGATCCAGCCCTACGAGGCCCGCACCTGGGGACCAGCTGCCGCCGACAACCTTCTGGCCGATGACGGCCTGGTGTGGCGACGGCCCTGAGGGGCCACCAGCCGCCTGCCCCGATCTGCCCCTGAATCCTCTGCCCCGCTAGCCGCCATGTCTGCCCAGCTGACCCTCCAGGCGCCCCTGGTTTTGCCGCCCGCCGAGGTGGGGCCCTATCTCGAGAGCCTCTGGCGCACCGAACTGAAGACTTCGGCCGGGGCCACCACCTTCACCCTGGTGATCTACGAGGCCTCGTGGCTGCAGCAGCAGCTGATTCGCACCGGCCGCCTCGATGGTCCGATCACCGGTCTGCTCGATTCTGACCTGATCGAGGCGGCCAAGGAGGCGGTGCCCAGCTGCGGTCTGCCCCTCAGCACTGCGGTCATGGATCAGCGCCTGTCCTGGGCCCTGGGTCAGCATCCAGGCCATCACCAAGCCGATGACCAACGGGGTCAATTTGTGGATAGCGCGATCAGTATCCACAAGCCCCGGCGTCTGATCACCCTGGCACCCACCCTTGTGCAGGACCGCGCCCTGGAGACCCTGGTCGCTGCTTACTGCCCCCTGATTGAAGAGGGGCAGGCTGGCCAGGCCTGCGGCGATGTGGTGGTGCTGCGGGGCGGCCGCGGTTCGCTGCAGCAGGGCCTGCCCTTGGTCGATTCGCTGGTCTCCAGCGAGCTGCCGTGCTGGGTGTGGTGGAACAGTTCGCTCGATGAGGCCCCCGAACTGTTGGAGGCCCTGGCTCCCCCCTCTCGGCGTCTGGTGGTGGACACCTCCCTGGGCGCGCCGCGGCGTTGCATCGATCTGCTGGTGCAGCGCATCCAGTCGGGCCAGGCGGTCAACGATCTCAATTGGATGCGTCTGCGCACTTGGCGGGAATCCCTGGCGATGGTGTTTGACCCGCCGGCCCGTCGCGATGCCCTCGACCATGTGGTGCAGCTCGACGTCGATGTGGAGGGGGACCACCCGCTCAAGGGCCTGCTGCTCGGGGCCTGGATCGCTGACCGGCTCGGCTGGCATCTGGTCAGCAGCTATCTGGTTGACGGGGATGGGGTTGGCTATGGGGTGGCGGCTGAGTTTGAGCGCACCGATGGCACCACCGTGCAATTCCGGCTGATGCCGGTGCCAGTGGGAGTGCCCAAGACCCACCCCGGCGCGATTGTGGGCCTGCGGTTGATCTGTCAGCCGCCGGATCGGGCCCCCCTGTGCGTGATTCTTTGCTCAGAATCGGGCGGCTGCATGCGCCTCGAGGCCGGGGGTATGGCCAGCATGGAGCTGGCCGAAGACGTGGTGCCCGTTCCGGTCGAGAGCGAAGAGATGGAGCTGGCCCGACTGCTCGGTGGCGGCCACGACACCACCAATCCGCTGATGGCCTCGGCGGCGGTGCTGGCTGCCCGGTTGTTGCCCGCCTGAGTACCGTCCGCCCTTGGCCTGTCTGATTGCGGCCCCCTGCAGCGGCAGCGGCAAGACCTTGCTCAGCTTGATGCTGGCGGCCCTGGCCCAGCGCCGTGGCCTGGTCTTGCAGCCCTTCAAGGTGGGCCCTGACTATCTCGATCCCCAGCTGCTCAGCCGAGTGAGTGGCCAACCCTGCCGCAACCTCGACAGCTTGCTCTGCAGCCCCGAATGGGTGCGGCGCAGTTTTGCCTGGCACGGCAGTCGTGCCGATCTCGCCCTGGTTGAGGGGGTGATGGGGCTGTTTGATGGCCGTGGCCCGAGCACCGCTGGCAGCTCGGCCGAGCTGGCGGTTCTGCTCGATCTGCCCGTGGTGCTGGTGGTCGAAGCCTCGCGGCAGGCGGGCTCTCTGGCAGCACTCGTGCGGGGATTTCGAGACCATGGCCCGCCCCGGGTCGAGCTGGCCGGTGTGGTCCTCAACCGGGTGGGCAGCGAGCGCCATCGGGCCTTGCTGGCTGAGGCTCTGGCCGCGATTGAGGTGCCGCTGCTGGGGGTGCTCCCCCAACACGCGTCCCTGGATCTGCCCTCTCGCCACCTCGGTCTGCTCCCGGCCGCTGAGCTCAGCGACCTCGAAGCCCGGCGGCAGGTTTGGGCCGATCTGGCCGTAGCCCATCTGGAGCTTGATCGGCTCTGGCCGTTGTTGGCACCGCCAGCTGGGCCCGCTGCCGGCGAGCCCAGCCCAATTGACTGGGCCCTACAGGCTGGGGGCCCACCGGCTAGGGGCCCAGCGGCTGGGGGGCAGGCGGCTCCGGGGCAGGCGGGTCCGGGGGGCGCCCTGCCGGTGGCGATTGCCAGCGATGCCGCCTTTCACTTTCGCTATCCGGAGGCGAGCGAGCTGCTCGAGGCCGTGGGGCTGCAGCCGATCGCCTGGAGCCCCCTGGCCAACCAGCCCCTACCAGCGGGCACCCGGGCTGTGCTGCTGCCGGGTGGCTACCCCGAGCTGTGGGCTGCCGAGCTGGCTGCTGCCGGGCAGGCCCTGGCCAGCCTGCGCCAGGCGGTGGCCTGGGGGCTGCCGGTGGTGGCCGAATGCGGTGGGTTGCTGCTCTTGGGTGAGCAGCTTGCCGACCAGGACGGCCGTTTCCATGCCATGGCCGGTGTGCTGCCGTTTCGGGCTGCCCGGGGTGCCCTCAGCCTGGGTTACCGCGAGGCTCGCCCCGACGTCGATGGCCTGTTGGTGCGCCGGGGTGAAATCCTCTGCGGCCATGAGTTTCACCGCTGGCAGCTGGAGGAGCTGCCGGAGCGCCGGCCTCAGCCGCAGATCGGTGCTCAGCAGGGGGAGGGGGGCGTTTCTGTGGCCGGCCGCTTTGGTTTGTGGCAACTTGAAGGCTGGGGAAGGTGTGCCCGGAGCGAAGGATGGACCGCCGCGAACGTTCACGCAAGCTGGCTGCATCTCCATTGGGCTGGGTGTCTGGGGATTCCCCGTCGCCTGGCCGCCGCAGCCGCGATCGCCGCGCCGCTGCCAACGCCCGCCGCTTCTTGCAGCCCAGTGAACCCCGGCCCCAGCCCTTGGCCGAGCGCTGGCGCTTCACCGTGATCGGCAGGGTGCAGGGGGTGGGCTATCGCATCGCCTGTGCGCGCCAGGCCCAGGAACTCCATTTGGGCGGCTGGGTGCGCAACTGCGGTGATGGCTCGGTGCAGCTCGAGGCCGAGGGGCCGGTGTTGCTGCTCAATGATCTGCGGCTCTGGTGCGAGCGGGGCCCGGCCGGTGCCCAGGTGCATCGGGTGGAGGCCACCCAGGTGGCGCCCACCGGTTCCGATTGGTTTGAGGTGCGCGCTTGAGTGCCCTGGCGATCGAGTTGTGGTTGTTACGACACGGCGCCACCGAATGGGCCCGCAATGGACGCCATACCGGCAGCACCGATCTACCGCTGCTGAGTGAGGGGGAGGCCGAAGCCCGGGCCCTCGCCCCGGCCCTGGCCGGCCTGGGCTTTGGGGCCGTGTTGGTGAGCCCCTTGCAGCGGGCCCGCCGCACCGCTGAGCTGGCGGGCTTGGGGGCAGCGGCCCAGATCTGTGACGACCTGCGTGAGTGGGATTACGGCCGTTACGAGGGCATCACCACCGCTGAGATCCGTCGCACGGTTCCCGATTGGACGGTTTGGAGCCATGGGTGTCCCGATGGCGAAGACGCCGCGGCGGTTCAGCGGCGCTGCGAACGGGTGATCGAGCGGGCCCTGCAGGCAGGCTCTGGGGCCGGGGTGGATCGGGTGGCCCTGGTGGCCCATGGCCATCTGCTGCGGGCCCTGGCGGGCACCTGGCTGGGGCTGGGGGCTGCCGGGGGCTCCCTGTTGGCGCTGTCGACCGCCACCGTGAGTGTGCTGGGCCATGAGCGGCAGCAACGGGTAATCCTGCGCTGGAACAGCCCCGTTGGCGGACTGGGCTGAATCCATGCGTGTGATTTCATGCAGGTGATTTGAGGATCGTGGCCGTGATCGATTCAGCGACCAGCGGCTCGTTGGGGAGTTTGTTTGGGGAGCTGTCGGCCTTTGCCTTGGCGATTGGCTTTTCACCGCTGCACATC
>CAMDVN010000036.1 GCA_945877595.1 Cyanobium sp. NIES-981
CAGCTGGTGCTCCGCCTTAGGGGTACTCCAGAAGGCGGCGGTCGCCATGGACGAGTGGGACCGGAACCCACCGGAGGAATACAAAGAGCTGTTCGCCGAGATTGATCAGGCGGCAGCGGCCTACAGCGCCTCGATTGAGCAAGGTCTCAAGCTGAGCAGCCAGCTGCGCGACGCCGCAGACGACCTGGAGGCCGTCGCCGGTGAGCTGCAGCAGGAGGCCGAGGAGCTCAAGACCATCGAGCAGGCCTCCCGCAAGCAGCGTCGGGTCCGCTCGCTCAACTGAGCCCGCGGCCAGCTGAAGCCCCTTCAGCCGGGCTGATACACCGCCAGGGCCGTCTCCAGCTTCTGACGGTGCTCGTCCCTCAAGGCCTCGGGGGTGTCGATGCGGATGCCGGCCCCGAAGCCAAACAACCAGTTGCGCAGATCGATGTCGCGCTCCACAGTCCAGGGTGGTAGGTCAAGCTCAACCGGATAAGGGTGGGTGTCGCTGGGGCTGCCGGGCTCCAGCACGTGCGGCGCGTTGGGGTGGTGCCACCAGTGCTCACCGGCCAGGGGCCTGGAGAAGCGGGTGTGCTCGATCGGGTACCGCTGCAGGCCTTCGCGGATGAAGGCAAAGCACCAGCCCTGGCAGCAGAAGCGCAGCGTCACCAGCTGCTTGACGCGGATCCGGGCATTGGGGCTGGCCAGCCGCAGCTGGCTCTTGAGGTCATGGCCGAAATAGATGCCGCCGCTGTGGTGCAACAGCAGCTCCAGGCGCCGCAGGGCCTGGCTGTGGGCCTCGTCGCTGCGCCGGTTGCCCCGTTCGCTGCGGCGCAGGGCCAGACGGTCGATCCGTTCGCTGCGGATCAGGCCCACGCCGGTGCCGATCGCGTCTTCCTCGAACACCAGATACCAGCCGATGTTGTGGAACAGCAGCTGCAGCGGCCACACGCGAAAGGAGCCGTTTGGGCTGTCCGCAAAGGAGCCCACCGAGACGTAGCGCTCCAGCTCGATCCGCCGCCGTTCCACGATCGCCGTCTCCAGGGCCTCGGCCTGCCGCTCGGCGGCCAGGGAATCGGGCCGCACCAGGGCGGTGCTCACAATCGAGCGGTTGGCGAACGCCCGCACCGGCGTGGTGCCGTCCACCGCAATGCCTCCCCAGGCGAGGCGCTGCTCCAGCTCCCGCAGCAGATCCTGGGCGGTGGGATCGGCCAGCCGGCCGGCGGCCTGGCTCACCACCCCATGGATCTCCCGCAACCGGTGGGCCGAGAGCAGGGCGGTGCCGATGGCATAGCCGTGGCGCACGTTGTCGTTGCGATGGCGGAAGCCATAGGGGGTGAGCAGCTTCTCGAGGTCCTTGCGCAGGGTGGCGGCCTCGGAAGGCAGGTAGGCGCCGGGGATGGCCTCGGTGTGCTCGATCAGGTGCTCCGGCAGGGGCACGCCCTCGGCTTGATCAAAGGGCTGCTGCAGCAGGTGGCGCAGCAGGGTGAACACCCGCATGAATACCGGCCCATCGCCCATGGGCTGGAAGCCACCGTTCACCCCACCAGGCCAGGGTCCTGTGGCGGATGGCTCGGGATGGGGCGGCGCCAGCTGGATCGGCGCCAGGGCGGGCTCGGCGCTGCAGAAGCCATTGGCCTCAAACCAGGCCAGATCCCCCCGGATCGCGGTGGCATCGCCGTAGCAATCGCCGTGTAGCCGCCGCAGGTAGGCCGCCGCCTGATCCGCCAGGTCGCCCTCGGGCAGGGGCGACACGATCGCCTCCAGCTCGGCGCGGGTGGCGGGGTCGGCGGCGGAGAGTCCGGGATAGGTGGTAAGCAGCCGCAGCAGATGGAGCAGCCGCTCCAGATCCAGTAGGCGCGAGTACCCATGCAGCTGGAAGCGCTTCTCGCGGTTGCGGGCCGAGCGGATGCGGTGATCGAGGCGGGCCAGCTCATCGCGCAGCAGGGCCTCCAGCTCACGGCCGTGGGTGGGCACCACGGCCACCACTGCGGCAAAGCCCTCGGCCCGGCTCGGCCCGAAGGCCGGATCGGCCAGGGCGGCGGCCATCTCGCGGATCACCGGCTCGGGCACCAGGCGCTTGCGGGTCTGATTCCACTGCAGACAGGTGGCCAGCGGGGTGTAGAGCCACCAGCCGATCCACTCCACGGGCACCGGCAGGCTCAAGGCCTGGGTGATCGCCAGGCGCCAGGGCCGGCGGGCATGGGTGGCATCGAGGATCACCGGCGTACCGGCGGCCACGGCCTCGCGGAGGCGCTGGTGCAGCAGGGCTTCGATGTCGCGCCAGGGGCCCTGCACGGCCGCGTCACCAAAGAGCTCGCCGCGCACCAAATCGGTGGAGAGCACCACGGCACCGGTGAGCTGGGCCAGCACGCCGGCCAGGGTGGTCTTGCCGCTGGCGGGCGGGCCGATCAGCAGGTGGCAGCGCAGGGGCGCTGGCGTGGGCGCAACTGGTGGGCTGGTCATGGCCACAGCGTGGCCGCTGGGGCGTGCCACGGCAAGGCTCTACAAGCGAAAGAGCAGATTTAGGACCAAACCACGACTGGGATCTGTCTGACGGCTTTGCTATTTCGCAGGGAGAACTGCAGAAAAACGGCCCGCGCTGCTGAGGCTGCTCCCAGCGCCTCATCCATCCCATGGCTTCCCCGCGCCCCCCGTCGCTGACCCAGGCCCATCACTACCGGCTGCCGGAGCTGCTGCACGACATCCGCCTGCTCGATCTGCTGGAGCTCTGCGGCACCACCGTGCAGACCAGCCGGCTGCTGCAGCTCAGCCAGCCCACCATCAGCCGCCGCTATCGGCTCCTCTCGGAGGATTTCGGCCTGGTGCGCGATCGCCGCCAGCTCTGGGGCTGCGGCTACGGCACCTCCGCCGCGATGCGCCTGCTGCGGCTGGGTTGCCGCGCCCATCGCCTGGCCGCGGGTGTCGCCCGGATCGGCAGCGATCTGCTCCATCACCCCCTGCTGGCGGGCTGCCCCTGGCTGCTGCCCACCCCTCAGCGGTTCCGGGCGGCGGCCAACTGGCTGGAGCTGGTGCGCCAGGGCGTGCTCGATGGTGCCCTGATCTCAGGTCTGGAGCTGGAGGAAGCAGAAGGACTGAACCGCCAGGAGCTGGAGCTGCTGCCGCTGGGGGAGCTGCCCCTGGCCCTCGCGTTCTGCCCCAAGGCGCCGGTGCTGGTGGGCGCTCCCCCCGGCAGGCCTGCCCCCGGCGGGCGTGTGGCGGAGGTGCTGGTGCCCGATCGCGGTGTGGCGCCCGGCCTGCGGCGGCTCCTGCGGGAGCTGGGGCTCCCCCTGCGCAGCGGGGGCAACAGCCTGCAGACCCCAGACGACTGGATCGGCCGGATCCAGGGCAGCGCCCTGGCTCTGGTGGTGGCCGATCGGGAGGCCGACACCTGGGCCTCCCTGCAGCGCTGGCCCCTGGGCCAGGGGCCACGGGCTTCCCGCCCGCACTGTCCAGTTTGGCTGGCGTTGCCGGCCGACTGGCAGGAGCACCCGGTGTTGCGGCACACCGCCCAGGAGCTGGGCCGGATCGGCGCCGGGCAACAGCTGGAGGGCTGAAATTATGCGCTCCGTGCATAGATCCAAGACTCGCGGCTCCAAGTGCTTCTGTTGTGCTGCCACATCGCTTCCGCTAGGTGCAGACTGGCCGCAGCGTCCCCTCACCCCCATGCCAGTCCCGCCGCTCCAGGCGGACCACCACCTTCTTGAGGCTGCCCGCTGATGGACGTTTTCTCCTTCCGCGACCGGGTCGTCGAGGACTACGGGCAGTTCAGCAGCCGGAGCTTCACGCAGATCAAGGCGCCTGATCTGCGGGACTTTGTGGATGGCCGTTACGGGGCGGGTGAGTACTGGCCTTCGCCGCTGATCCAGCTCAACCCCAGCTTTGTGGGGGGAGGCAGCATCGGGTCTCTGGTGGAGGAGGGACTGCTGCACCCGGAATGCAGCCGCATCTTCCGCTGGGGCAAGGACGCGTCCAATCAAGGCAGTGGCGACGGGGTGGAGCTGCTGCTGCACCGCCATCAACGGGAAGCGATCGTGATCGCCCGCGCCGGCGGCAGTCTGGTGGTGATCTCCGGCACGGGTTCCGGCAAATCGCTGGGTTACATGATCCCGATCATCAATCGGGTGCTGGAGGAACGCGAGCGCGGCGACCAGAGCAAGCGGATCCGGGCGATCGTCATCTACCCGATGAATGCCCTCTGCAATAGCCAAATTGAGGAGCTGCAGAAATACCTGGGCTGGGGTTATCCCGACGGACCGCGTGTCACCTTTGCGCGTTACACGGGCCAGGAGAGCGAGGAAGAACGGGAAAAGATCAAGAACGATCCTCCTGACATCCTGCTCACGAACTACGTGATGTTGGAGTACATCCTCACCCGGCAGGATCCACTCGACCAGAAGGTGATCAGCGATGCCCAGGGTCTGGAGTTCCTGGTGCTGGATGAGCTGCACACCTACCGAGGCCGGCAGGGGGCCGATGTGGCGCTGCTGGTGCGCCGCGTGCGGCAGCGACTCAATGCCGATCTGATCTGCATCGGCACCTCCGCCACCATGGCCTCAGAGGGCAGCGCAGCCGAGCGGAACGGCACGGTGGCCCAGGTGGCGAGCAAGTTGTTCGGCACCGAGATCCCGGTAGAGAACATCGTCACCGAGACGCTGGAGCGCCTCACCGTGGGCGAGCTCCCCTCGGCGGCAGAGCTCGGCGCTGCCCTGGATGCCGACTATTCGACCGGTGCCACTGCGACCTGGACCACCAATGAACTGCGTCAACACCCGCTGGCCCGCTGGGTCGAGCTACGGCTGGGTCTGGAGCGGGAAGATGGCCGCGCCGACGGCAAGTGGGTGCGCTGCCGGCCCCGCACGCTGCAGAAAGCGGCCCTGGAGCTCGCGATCACCAGTGGGCGCCTGAATGAGGATGCCGACCCTGCTTCCGAGGCAGCCCGGCATACCAGAGATGCGGTGCTGCCCAGCTTGCGGCAGTTCCTGCTGGCGGCCTATCGGGTCGAGGTGGGTCCGAACCGGCGCTTCTTTGCCTTTCGGCTGCACCAGTTCGTCTCTGCTGGTGGCGATTTGCACGCCAGCTTGGAGGCGCCGGGACGTCGCTACTTGACCCTAAAGGGCCAGAAATATCAGCCCAACGCTGGCCGCCAAGCCTTGCTGTATCCGGTGGTGTTCTGCCGCAGCTGCGGCCAAGACTTCCATCCGATCTGGGCACATCTGGACAACCGCCGGCCCGAGCGTTTCGAGCCGCGGGAGTTTTCGGACGAATCCAGCCTGCGTGAGCGGGATGTGGTCAACGGCTACCTGATGCCGGATGCCGACGGTACCTATGAGGTCGAGGATCCCGAGCAGGCCCGCTTCCCGGACGGCTGGCTGGAGACGAATCGCGACGGTGAGCTGGTGCTCAAGCGCACCTACCGCGAGTTCGCTCCAGTTCCCTGTCGCGTCCGCTCGGACGGCAGCGCTGGCCATGACGGAACCCCGGCTTGGTTCCTCAAGGGCTCATTCCGCTTCTGCCCCAGCTGCGGGGTGGAGCACAACGTGCGCGGCAGTGAGTTCCGCAAGCTCTGCGGCCTCAACTCCGAAGGCCGCAGCTCAGCTACCACCACCTTGAGCCTGGCGGTGCTGCGCCAGCTGCTCAGCTTCCCGGAGGACGAGATCCCTGATAACGCCCGCAAACTGCTGGCCTTCAGCGACAACCGCCAGGACGCCTCTCTGCAGGCGGGTCACTTCAACGATTTCGTGCGGGTGCTGCAGTTGCGGGCGGGCCTGGTGGCGGCCCTGCGGGCACGACCTGATCAGGAACTGAGCGTGGAGATCCTGGCGCTCGACACCGAGAAGGCGCTGCGCCTGAGAGCTGATGACTTCATCGCCACAAAAGGCGTCAAACCCAACGTGGAGCAGGAGCGACGCCGCGCTCTTCGCGGGGTGTTGGAGTATCGGCTGCTGGTGGATCTGCGCAAGGGCTGGCGGCTCACCAACCCCAACCTCGAGCAGCTGCGGTTGCTGGAGATCGACTACGCCGAGCTGGTCAACTGCGCTGAGGATCAGGCCGACTGGCAGCAGCGCCATCCCCTGCTGGCCAAGGCGAGCAGTGAAGAACGCTTCCTGATCCTGCACCGCTTGCTGGAGGAAATGCGCGAGCGGTTGGCGATCGATTGTGATGCCCTGGGACTGGAGGAGTTCGAGCGCCGCCGTAAGGCCTGTTTCGACCTGGAGGAGGTCTGGGGGATCCGGGCGGAAGAACAGCCCGAGCTGGCCCGCACCGTGCTGATGAGCCCAGTCACGGCGGAGCAGCGCCTGCAACGGCTGGAGGGTCTATCGCTGCGGGGAGCGTTTGGACGCTGGCTCAAGGCGAGGGAACGCTGGCTGTCGGTGGAGGAGCTGCACCGCGGTCTGAAATGGAAGGACGACCTGTATCAGGAGATCACCGGCCACCTGCTGGCGATGCTCAAGGCCCACGGCCTGGTCAAGCCCAAGGAGGTGAAAGTCGGCAAGCGCAAGAGCGAGGTGCTCCAGGGCTGGCGGTTGAACAGCTCAGCCCTGCGCTGGACGCTGGTGGATCCTGATGCTGGTTCATCAAAAACAGCCCCCGCACAGGACGCCTATGCCGAACGCCTGCTCCTGCAGCAGCAGAGCAGCGGCCGGCGCGGACCGGTGAACAGCTACTTCCGGAGCCTCTACGAGGATCTGGCCTCACTGATCGCCGATCCGGAGCAGGCGGAAGGGAGGCCGTTCGTGCAGACCCTGGAGGCGCGGGAGCACACCGCCCAGGTGGATGCCGGCGTGCGCGAGCAACGCGAGAAGCAGTTCCGCGATGCCCGGCTGCGGCTCCTGTACTGCTCGCCAACAATGGAGCTGGGCGTGGACATCTCCGCGCTGAACACCGTCTACATGCGCAATGTGCCGCCGACGCCGGCGAACTACGCCCAGCGCAGCGGCCGGGCGGGGCGCAGCGGTCAACCGGCGCTGGTGCTCAGCTACTGCGGCGCCACCTCACCGCACGACCAGTACTTCTTCTCCGATCCCACCCGCATGGTGGCTGGTGCGGTGATCGCACCGACGCTGGAGCTGGCCAACGAGGAACTGCTCAAGGCCCATTTCCGGGCGCTCTGGCTGGCTGCGACCCGCCAGCGACTGCCGGGCAAGGTGAAGGAACTCGTGGATCTTGCTGCCGAAGGCAGGCCGCTGGTGGCAGACCTGCGCGAGGCGCTCGCCAGCGATGACGCCTGCCGCAGCGCCCAGGCCGACGGGCAGGCGATCGTGGACGACCTGGTGGAGAACCACTGGTTGGGCAGCACGCCGCCGCCCTGGCTCACCGGCAGCTGGTTGGATGCCCTGATCCGTGGCGCGGCGCTCGATTTCGATGCGGCGCTGCGCCGCTGGCGGGATCTGCTGGAGGCGGTGGACAGCCAGTTCGCCCAGGCCCAGAAGGATCTGGCCAACCACGCCCTCTCAGAGCGGGAACGGCAGGCGGCGGATCAGCGGCAGCGGTCGGCCCGGCTGCAGCAACAGCTGCTGCTGGCCGACAAACCAGGCGGCGGCAACAACAACAACGACTTCAGTACCTACCGCTACCTGGCCAGCCAGGGCTTCATGCCGGGCTACAACTTCCCGCGCCTGCCGCTGATGGCCTACATCCCCGGCAGCCGTGAGCAGGTGGGAGGCGGTACGTTCATCACCCGGCCGCGCTTTGTCGGCATCAGCGAGTTCGGGCCCCATTCGCTGATCTATCACGAGGGCAACACCTACAAGGTGAAGGGCGCGATCCTGGCCCTGCAGGACAACGCCGTGGCGGCGGGCAGCGTGACCCTGGCCAGCCAGGATGCCCTGCTGTGTGGCGCCTGCGGCCACTCCCACCTGGGATCAGCGATTGAGCTGGAGCTATGCCGGCACTGCGGTGCGCCGCTCCAGGAGGAACCGAAAGGCAAAGCGGTGCGTGTCCCTCGGCTGTATCAGATCGAGCAGGTGAATACCCGGCGTGCCGAGCGGATCACCTCCGACGACGAGGAGCGGCAGAGGCTGGGCTACGAGCTGCTCACCACTTATGAGTTTCCGCAGGAGAACGGTGTGGTGAAGGTAGCCAGGGCGCAGGTGAGCAGTGGCGGCCAGCCGCTGCTGGAGCTGAGCTATGCGCCGGCCACCACGATCAGCCGCATCAACCTCGGCTGGCGGCGGCGGGAGAACCGCAGCGACATGGGTTTCCCCATCCACCCGATCAGTGGACGCTGGGGCGGAGAGAAACAGCTGGAAGCTGGCAACGCCACAGCCAGCGAGGGAGAGGACGATGCGGCCGAAGTGGGTTACGTGAAGATCACGCCCTATGTGCAGGACCGCAAGAACGCCCTGCTGTTGCAGTTCCCCAATCAGCCGGCCAGCGGCAACTGGACGGCGCTGCAGCTGCTCAGCCTGAAGAACGCCCTCAAGCGCGGGATCGAGGTGGCCTTCCAGCTCGATGGCAGCGAGATCGCCGCCGAGCTGATGCCAAACGACGAGGAGGCCAGCGCCCTGTTGCTCTACGAAAGTGCCGAGGGTGGGGCCGGGGTGCTGAGCCGCCTGGTGGAGAGCCCCGCAGCGCTGCGGCAGCTGGGCCGCACCGCCCTTGATGTATGCCATTGGCGGCTGAGCGATCCGTTGCCGGTGATCGAGGCCGCCCTGGAGGATGCCGACCCGGAGTGTGAGGCTGGCTGCTACCGCTGCCTACTCGGCTATCACAACCAGCGGGAGCACGACCGGATCGACCGCCGCATCCCTGAGCTCAAGCAGTTCCTGCTGGATCTGGCCCGCGGTGAGCTGGTGGGTCAGGGAGGCACCGACAGCCGCAGCGAGCGACTGGAGCGGCTCCGTGGCTTCTGCCAGAGCGGCCTGGAGCGCCTCTGGCTGGAGACAGCCTTCCGGCTTGGTCATCACCTGCCCGATGACGCCCAGAAGGAGGTGAGCGGACACTTCGTGACGCCTGATTTCACCTACCGCGAGGCTGGGGCGCTGGTGTTCATCGACGGCCCCCACCACCAGAAACCCCTGCAGCAGCGGCTGGACCAACAGAAGCGCCGGGACCTCAAAGATGCCGGCATCCGCGTGGTGGTCTTTGACCAGCACAGCGATGAATGGCCGGCGGTGTTCCGCGAGCACGCCTGGCTGTTCGGGGAAGGCAAGGGTGGTGGCAGCAGCCCCCTTCCAGCACCGAAGCAGCCGTCAGGAGGCCCCGCCACCGGTCCCGAACCCCAAGGACCGGATCTGGGTGAAGCCCTTGATGCCGTGTTTGCCCAACACCAACAGTTGTTCGGCAAGGAGGGCAGCTGATGTTTGACAGCACGAAACGATCCCTGCGGGAGCTCCTTCAAGAGCTAAAGAAAGGAACGATCCAGCTGCCTGAGTTTCAGCGGGGCTGGGTGTGGAAGAACGAGCAGATCAAGGAGTTGATCGCCTCTGTGATCCGCCAGTACCCGATCGGGGCGGTGATGCTCTTGGAGGCTGGTGGAGAGGTGCGTTTTCAGACCCGCCCCGTGGAGGGATCAAGATTCGATGGAGCCATTCCACAACCAGATCATCTGATTCTGGACGGCCAGCAGCGGTTGACATCAATGTTCCAGGCCACCCTGATGGGCTCAGCGGCAAAGACGGAAAACGAACGCAAGCAGAAGGTGGAGCGCTGGTACTACCTCGATATGAAGAGACTGCTCGCCAATCCAGATCTTCTTGAGGAAGCTGTTGTTGACGTTCCTCGAGATCGGATTCGCCCTGAGGTGGCTGGCCGAAAGGGCCTTTACCTCTCCAGCTGCGACTTGGAGTACGAGCTCGGCTTGTTCCCGCTGAGCAAGATTTACGAAGCTGGTGAATGGCAGCTTGGCTACATCAATCACTGGAATGGCAGGCCAGAGTTTGGAGATGTTCTTGCTCTCTACAATGACTTCCAAAAGGAAGTCATCAATCCCTTCTCTGAGTACCAGCTGCCCGTCATCACGCTAGCCAAGACCAGCCGACGGGAAGCCGTGTGCCAGGTGTTTGAAAAGGTCAACACCGGCGGAGTCAAGTTGAATGCTTTTGAGCTGGTCACGGCTAGTTATGCCGCCGATGGCTTCGACCTACGAGCTGACTGGTATGGCCGCAAGAGTCGCGATGGAATGGCTGCCATCGAAGGGCGTTACCAGCGTTTTGCGGCAGGCAGAGAACAAGGCAAGCCCGAGGGTGTTCAGCGCCTGGGCCGCATCCTCAAGGCCGTGCGCGAAACCGACTTTCTGCAGTGTGTGGCGCTGCTGTCCACGCGCAACCGCAGGCAACAGGATCAGCAGAGCGGTCAGCTCCCACCCGACAAGTGGACAGGGGTCAGCTGCAAGCGAGCCACAATCCTTGATCTGCCCTTGGCTGAATATGAGAAGTGGGCTGCTGCGGCCGAGGAAGGCTTCTTTCGTGCCGGTCGTTTCCTGATCAAGCAGGGCTTCTATCGCAGTGATGATCTTCCTTACGTCACCCAACTGGTCCCCTTAGCCGCAATCCTGACCAGCCTGGGCAGTGATTACGAGGCGGCAGCCACCACGGCGAAGGTGCAGCGTTGGTATTGGTGCGGCGTGCTGGGCGAGCTGTATGGCGGGGCGATCGAAACCCGCTTCGCCAAGGATTTCCCGGAGGTGATGGAGTGGGTCGCTGGGCATGGGGCCGATCCGAGCACGGTGTACGAAGCGGACTTCCGTCCGAACCGGCTCGACACGATGCGCACTCGCAACAGTGCCGCCTACAAGGGGCTTTACACGCTGTTGCTGAGAGAACAGGCCAAGGACTTCCGCACGGGCCAACCGATCAATGACGCGATCTTCTACGACGACGCGATCGACATTCACCATGTCTTTCCTGCTGTCTGG
This sequence comes from Cyanobium sp. NIES-981, assembly GCA_945877595.1. Lineage (GTDB taxonomy): Bacteria > Cyanobacteriota > Cyanobacteriia > PCC-6307 > Cyanobiaceae > RGUW01. The sequence continues at coordinate 10,838 of CAMDVN010000036.1, forward strand.
TGTGAGGCCAACCGCATCGGACCTGATCGGGCCAACTCGATCCTCAACAAGACGCCGCAGAGTGCTCGTACCAACCGTGTGATCGGCGGCGCAGCCCCCTCCACCTATCTGCCCAAGTTGGAGCGCGCCTACTTGAAGAGCCAGGGTGCATCCGAGACATCCGGCACGGTGAACGCGGCCGCCGCCATGGATGAGCTCCTCCACTCGCACCGCATCGACCCCGAGCTGCTCAGGAGTGATGCCTTCGACGCCTTCTACGAACAGCGCCGGCGGGATCTGCTGGAGCTGATTGCCGCGGTGATCGGCAAACCCATCGCCGTCGAGAGCCCACCACTTGATGGTGAAGCAGCTCTGCCTCAGATCGACGAAGACGACGGCGAAGCCAATGAACTGGAGGTTGCGGCATGACCAGCACCCTCAGCCAGCCCGCCTCCAGCCAGCCCCCAGCGCTGCCCGACATCCCCAGCCCCGGCTCGATCGTGAAGGTGCGGGGGCGGGAGTGGGTGACGCTGCCCCAGAGCCGCGGGGAGAAGCACGACCAGGTGCTGCGGCTGCGGCCCCTGGGCGGCGGTGATCAGACGATCGCCACCCTGTTCTGGCCGCTGGAGGGCGAGCAGGTGAAGCCGGCGAGCTTTGCCCTGCCGGATCCGGCCCTGAGTGGTTCCCAGAGCTCGGCGCTGCTGCTGCGCGATGCCCTGCTGCTCAAGCTGCGGGCAGGCGCAGGGCCATTCCGCTGCCTCGGCAATGTGGCCCTGGAGCCCAGGCCCTACCAGCTGGTGCCACTGCTGATGGCGCTCAAGCAGGAGGTGAGCCGGGTGCTGATCGCCGATGAGGTGGGCCTCGGCAAGACGGTGGAGGCGCTGCTGATCGCCCGGGAACTGCTCGATCGGGGCGAGATTCGCAAGGTCACCGTGATCTGCCCGCCGCATCTCTGCGAGAAGTGGAAGAGCGACATGATCCGCCAGTTCAACCTCGCGGCCGAGGTGGTGCGTCCCGGTACGGCTCAGAAGCTGGAGCGGGGCCTACCGGCCGGCAAGTCGATCTTTGACGTGGTCCCGTTCACGGTGGTGAGCCTCGATTGGATCAAGAGCGACCGCAACCGCGAGGGCTTCCTGCGCAGCTGCGGCGAGTTCGTGATCGTCGATGAAGCCCACACCTGCGCGGCCCGCAAGGGTGGAGGGCGCCAGCAGCGCTATGAGCTGCTGCGGGGTCTGGCGGCCGATCCGCAGCGCCACCTGGTGCTGCTCACCGCCACACCCCACAGCGGAGACCAGGAGGCGTTCGACAACCTGCTCGGCCTGCTTGACCCGAAGTTTGAAGGTCTCAGCGAGATGCCCGAAGGGCAGCGCCGCAAGGACCTGCGCGATGAGCTGGGCAACTATTTCGTGCAGCGCCGCCGCCTGGATCTCAAGGAGGAATGGGGCACTGAGGGCGCCGATTTTCCCGATCGTGAAACCCGCGAGGCCACATACACCCTCAGCGGTGACTGGGGAAAGCTGTTCGATAACGTGCTGGCCTATGCCCGTGAACTCGTGGAGCGGAGCGTTGGCGAAAGCAAGCTGCGCCAGCGGATGAGCTGGTGGGCGGCTCTGGCGTTGCTGCGCTGCGTCAGCAGCAGCCCCGCCGCAGCCTCGGCCTCCCTGCGCACCAAGCTGTTCAACCTCAAGAGCAGTACGGATTGCACCTCCTCTGATGCAGCCTCAGCCCCCAGCGAAGACGAGCTGGCCGATGACCTGGAAGCGATGGCCACGCTCGCCGTTCTCGACGGCGCGGAAGAGGAGTTCAGCGCAGAAGAAGCCGCCCCAGGGGCCGATCTTGCTGATACGGCCGATGCCGGGCTGCTGAAGGATCTGATCGAGCGCTCGGGTCGCCTGCGCGGCAAGGCCCACGATCCCAAGCTCAAGCAGCTGCTCAAAGAGCTCAAGGGGCTGCTGGCGGAGGGCTTCCGGCCGGTGATCTTCTGCCGCTTCCGGCCCACCGCCCACTACCTGGCGGAGCAACTGCAGGAGGAATTGCCCAAGCGGGCTCACGTGGTGATGGCCGTCACCGGTGATCTGCCACCGGAGGAGCGGGTGGAGCGCATCCGCGAGCTGCAGCAAGAGCTGGTAAGTGGCAAGGTGCCGGTCCTGGTGGCCACCGACTGCCTGTCAGAAGGCATCGACCTGCAGCACATCTTCGATGCGGTAATCCACTACGACCTCTGCTGGAACCCCTCCCGCCACGAACAGCGCGAGGGCCGGGTGGATCGCTTTGGCCAAGCCCGCAGTGCCGTGCGGGCGCTGATGCTGCACGGCGGCGACTCCAACCCGGTGGATGAGCGGGTGCGGACGGTGATCCTTGAAAAGGAGAAGACGATTCGCAAGGAGCTGGGGGTGAGCGTGCCGATCCCAGGCAACGCCAACACCATCACCCAGGCGGTTCTGGGCGGGATTTTCGGCAAGGCCGCCAAGGCGATTCAGGGGTTCCTCAACCTCGGCCTACCTGGATTCAGTGGTTCGGGATCGGACCTGGATGCCGTGCTTGACGCCGAATGGCAGAGCGCCAAGGAGAACGCCAAGGCCACTCGCACGATCTTTGCCCAGCGCAGCCTCAAGCCCGAGGAAGCCCTGCGCGAATGGGACCGCACGCGCGAATCACTCGGCAGCGCCGATGCGGTGGAGCGCCTGGTGCTCAACGCCTGCCGACGTCTGAATCTACCCATCGGGCCCCTACGGGGCTCGCAAGGGGGTGTTGCAGGTGAGGGCGATGCGGCTGCGTGCGGCTGGGAGCTCGATCTCACCCGCCTGGAGGACAACCGCCAGGCCCTGAACGAGCGCCTGCGCAACCACGACCTCGGCGGCAAGCTGCGACTCAGTTTCCGCTCACCAGCTCGTGACGGCAGCCAACTGCTTAGCCGCTCCCATCCATTGGTGGTGGAGCTGGCGGATTTCGTGGCCGAGCGGGCCCTCAGCGGCCTGGAGCCGGACCTGGCGGCTCGCGCCTCCGTGATCCGCACCAAGGCCGTGACCAAACGCACCCAGGTGCTGGTGTTGCGGCTACGGCACCAGCTGCACCAGTCGCGCTGGACGGGCAATCAGTACGAGGCCCTGCCCGATCTGCTGGTGGAGGAATGCCTCACCGCGAAGGTCACCGGCGATGGTGTGGAACCACTGGAGGGTGCCGCTGCCCTGGAGCTGCTGGAAGCACCCCCCAGCGGCAACATTGATCCGGGACAGCGCCAGCAATGGCTGCAGGAGGCGGTGGCGGAGATCGATGCCCTGCAGCCCGCGCTGGCGGCCTTGGCCGAGCGGCGTGCCGATCTGGCGGAGGAAGACCACCGGCGGGTGCGGGAGGCCTCGCTGCGGACCGGCGAATCACTCCGCATGCGCTTCCGCTGTGAGCCGAGCCTGCCGGTGGATGTGATCGGCCTGATTGTTCTCCTCCCTGCCCCCACCCTTTGAGCCATGGCCCGCACCACCGCCACCGTCAGCTTCCAGGCGATCGAGCTCAAGGGCAGCCTGCTGCCCGGTTCCCTGCTGGAGCAGGTGGCCCGCCTGCAGGCCCCCCTGCAGAAGGAGGCCGACTACGGCCTGGGCAAGGGCGAACGGCTGCGGGAACGGATCGATGCAGCCTGGGTGCGGCTCAAGGAAATCTGGGCGGAATACAAGGATCTGCGGGAGCGGGCGGCGCAAGGTGTCACCGGCCTGCATACCTCCGTGCGAATCCTGCGCGAGGTGTTGGGCTGGCCGGATCTGCAGCCCTGCAGCGGCTGGCAACACGGCGACGCCCACTTTCCGATCACCCACCGGGCGTTTGAGGGCGCCGTGCCCCTGATCGTGCGGGGCATCGCGGCCGATCAGCTCGATAAGGGCAGCAGCCAATTCGGCCAGGAGGGTCGCCGCCGTTCGCCCCACAGCTGCCTGCAGGAATGCCTCAATGCCGACGACAACGCCAACTGGGGGCTGCTGCTCACCGGCGATCGGCTGCGGCTGCTGCACGACAACCCCTCGCTGGTGAAGCCGGCCTACTTGGCGGTGGATCTGGAACTGCTGGTGGAAGGCGAGCTGTTCGATGAATTCGCCGTGCTCTGGCTGCTGCTGCACGCCAGCCGCTTGCGCCATCCGCAGACCGGCAGCTGCGTTCTGGATGCCTGGAAGGAGAAGGCGCAGGAATCAGGCGAGCGGGTGCTGGGGCAGTTGCGCAATGGCGTGCAGCAGGCCCTCGAAGCCCTGGGCAATGGCCTGCTGCAGCATCCAGGCAACGAGGCCCTACGCCACCAGCTGGCCAGTGGTGTCCTCAGCGGCCAGGAGCTGCACCGCCAGCTGCTGCGGCTGGTGTACCGCTTCCTATTCCTGTTCACCGCGGAAGACCGCGACCTGCTGTTCCCCAGAACGCTCGGCCAGGAGGATCCGCGCCGCCGCATCTACCGCGAGGGCTACAGCATCGGCCGGTTGCGGGAACTGGCGATCCGCCGCAGCGCCTTTGAGGGGCCCTACGGCGATCTGTGGCAGACCCAAAAGCTGGTGTTCCTGCAGCTGCGCCAGAGCAGCTCCCCGCTGGGATTGCCCGGCCTGGGGGGATTGTTCGCCGAGCCGCAGTGCCGGGCGCTGGAGCAGGGCGAACTGGCCAACCGCTACCTGCTCCGGGCCATCAGGGCGATCGGCTGGTTCCAGGCCGGCGACACGCTCACCCGCGTTAACTACCGCGACCTCAACACCGAGGAGCTGGGAAGTGTGTACGAGGGCCTGCTGGAGCTCCATCCCCAGCTGGAACGCGCTGGCGGCAGCTGGCAGCTGAGCTACGGGGGCGGCGCAGGGAGCGACCGCAAGACCACCGGCAGCTACTACACGCCGGATCAGCTGGTGCAACTGCTGATCGTGTCGGCCCTGCTGCCAGTGATTGCGGAGCGGCTCAGCAAGGCCACAACGCAGCAGGAGAAGGAAAAGGCCCTGCTGGCGATTCGGGTGCTCGATCCGGCCTGCGGCAGCGGCCATTTCCTGTTGGCGGCAGCCCGGCGCCTGGCCCTGGAGCTGGCCCGCATCCGCGCCGGGGATGAGGAACCCGGCGAGGAGCTGCGGCAGGAATGCCTGCGTGAAGTGGCGGCCCACTGCATCTACGGGGTCGACAAGAACCCGATGGCGGTGGAGCTCTGCAAGGTGGCGCTCTGGATCGAAGCGGTCGATCCCGGCAAGCCGCTCAGCTTCCTCGATGCCCACATCCAGTGCGGCGATTCACTAGTGGGAGTGTTCGATCCGAAGGTGCTGGAGCAGGGCATCCCTGATGAGGCCTACAAACCGCTCACCGGCGACGACAAAACCGTCTGTTCCAGCCTGAAGAAGGAGAACGCCAGCTTCCGCAAGGCCGGCCAGAAGGGAACCCTGCAAACCACGCTGAATCTCCAGACCACTCCACCGATCAGCCGCAGCCAGCAACGGCTCCAGGAGATCGAGGAGATGCCAGAAACTACCCTGGCGGAGGGATCAGCCAAACAGGCGGCCTACGAGGCCTGGGAACAGGAGCGATCTAGCGATCCCCAGACCCTCGCGGCCGATCTCTACACCGCTGCCTTCTTCTTGCCCAAGACCAGGGGCGGACGCGCGCAAGTGCCCACCACCGAGCACCTGCTCCTGCTGCAGGGGGGACAGGAGATCCCAGGCGATTTGGAGCTGGCGGTGGAACAGGCCGCCAAGGACTTCCGCTTCTTTCATTGGCACCTGCGCTTTGGCGAGGTGATGGAGAAAGGGGCCTTTGATTGTGTGCTGGGGAATCCGCCGTGGGAGCGGATCAAGTTGCAGGAAAAGGAGTTTTTTGCGGCGCGCTCGGAAGCGATCGCCACGGCGCCGAACAAGGCTGCTCGGGAGCGCCTGATCAAGGCTCTCATTGCACCAGACGCCTCCGAAGCTGATCGGACTCTGGTGTGGGAGTTCGAGTTGGCGAAGCGAGAGGCGGAAGGAAGCAGTGAGTTCATCCGCGGATCAGGGCGTTTTGAGCTGACAGCCGTGGGGGATCTGAATACCTATGCCTTATTCGCTGAGCACTTCCTCAGGCTGATTGGACTAGGGGGACGATCTGGCATGATCGTACCGACAGGAATTGCTACGGATAGCAGCACAAAAGCCTATTTCGATGCCATCTCCAGCAGTAGGCAGCTGGTGAGCCTCTACGACTTCCGGACCGGTCCTGGCCTCTTTCCAGAAATAGGACATCAGACATTCAAATTTTCCCTCATAACCCTAGGGAAGGCCGAGAGAACAGACTTTGTTTTCTCTGCCCTAGAAGCTCATGATCTCTCAGATCGCCGCCGGCACTTCACGCTGGACAGTAATGACTTTGCCCTCCTGAATCCCAACACCAGAACCTGTCCAGTTTTTCGCACTCAGATGGATGCGGAGATGACTAAGAAAATCTACCACCGTGTGCCTGTCCTGATCGACGATGCGCTGGGGGATCAGGGAAATCCATGGGGCGTCAAGTTTATGAGGATGTTAGACATGTCGAACGACAGCCATCTGTTCTTCGACGAGCCTTCCCCCGATCGCCTACCCCTCTACGAAGCCAAGCTGATTCACCACTACGACCACCGCTGGGCAACCAACAGCGCCGATGGCTCCAGTCGCGATCCTACTCTGGCCGAGAAGCGGGATCCCAGCTTTCAGATCACACCGCGTTACTGGGTGGAAACATCAGAAGTGCAGACACGACTTAAGGCGCAGGGCTGGGAACGACAGTGGTTGATGGGGTGGCGGAATATTGCGAAAACTCAGAACGAAAGAACTTTAATCGCAACGATTACTCCCAAGGTGGCTTTTGGCCATTCTGGAACACTCTTTTTCTCATGCCATTCGCCTAGTCTACACGCAATGCTTTTGGGTTTCATTGCGTGTCTGCCCTGCGACTTCGTTGTTCGACAAAAAGTCGGCGGGACAAATATGACTCATAACTACTTTAAGCAGTTCCCCTTCCTTCCCCCAAGCACTTACACCCATGCCGCCATCGACTTCATCCAACCCCGCGTCCTCGAGCTCACCTACACCGCCCACGACCTCAAGCCCTGGGCCGAAGACCTCGGCTACGAAGGCCCACCCTTCATCTTCGATCCCGAACGCCGCTCCCTACTGCGGGCCGAACTCGATGCCTTCTATGCGCACCTCTACGGCCTCACTCGCGATGAGCTCCGCTACATCCTCGATCCTGCCGATGTGATGGGCCCCGATTATCCCAGCGAAACCTTCCGCGTGCTCAAGACCAACGAACTCCGCCAGTTCGGTGAGTACCGCACCCAGCGCCTGGTACTGCAGGCGTGGGATCGGTTGTTTGGGGGTGGGTGAGAAGCCTGTTGCGACCTAAGCTGGACTAATATGAAGACCATGGCATCATCACGCTCAGACAGTGTCGCCAGCGAGGGAGACCCTCGGGTGATGGATCCGGCTGTAGAGGAACCAACGTCCTCCACCTTGGTTTCGCTCTCGATCAAGAACTTCGCTCACCTCCAGTCCGTCAATCTTGATTTTGGTGATCTCACCATTCTTGTGGGCCCCCAGGGCGCAGGTAAGAGCCTGGCGTTGCAATGGCTGAAGCTTGGCCTTGACGGTCGTCAGATCGTTCAGGTTCTCAAGCAGTCTGGTTACACCACAGACAAGCCAGATGTTCTTGTTGAGCACATCTTTGGTGAGGGGATGGCAACAGCCTGGCATACTAATACAAGAGTACAGCTGAATGGCGTAAATATCACTCCAAAATCTCTCGAAGGAGTTGGTGACGGCATTGAAAGGTTGTTTTTTATCCCAGCGCATCGAGCGCTCCTGATCACTGACGGCTGGGCTTGGCCCTTCCAGAAAGTGCCGAGAACCACGCCAGCCGTGGCGCGCCTGTTCAGTCAGAGTTTGTACGACCGCTTCAGCAACAAGGATTCAGGGGTCCTCTTCCCTGTAGAGAAACGCCTAAAGAAAGAGATCCGTGACCAGATTGATGCGGCTGTCTTTCATGGTGGAACGGTGGGTATCCAGGAAGATGCGCAGCACGCCAAGCGCCTGCAATTGGTTCATGGTGCCATGCACCTGCCGTTTATGACCTGGACATCGGGCCAGCGCGAATTCACCCCGCTCCTGCTTGGGCTTTACGATCTCCTGCCCAGAACAAAGCAACGAAAGCACAAGACCACTGACTGGATCGTGATCGAGGAACCTGAAATGGGCCTCCATCCCAAAGCGATCACAGCTGTATTACTGCTTGTGCTTGAACTCCTCTGGCGCGGCTACCGAGTGGTCTTATCCACTCACTCACCCCATGTGCTCACCATGGTCTGGATGATGCAGCGTCTCAAGGAAGTCCAGGCAGACTACAGACTCGTTTGCAAGGCATTTGGTGCAGATCCTGGTCCCATGATGGAAGTCGCCAAAGCGGCATTGACAAAGACGTACCGGGTGCATCTCCTCGCCTTTGATGAGTCTGGCAAAGTGTCCTCTACCAACATTTCGTCCTTGGATCCGTTCGATGACGATGAGCGCGTGGCCGAATGGGGAGGATTGACGCAATACTCCTCAGCATTTGCCGAAGCTGTGAGCAGTGCTGTGAATGCCTCTGATTCATGACAACAACTCCTCGCCGCACTCCCGTTCGCGAAGCTCTGGCTGCGCAATCCACGCTTGTAGTTCATGTTCAGGATGGCCTAGGAGCCGTCAAAGACAAAGACAAAAAGTTTATTGACGCTTCGATTCGTACTCAGTTTGCCGACAGCCTCGACACTGACGAGTCGTTCAGGATTGGGTGCGATCAAGAGCCTCGTTGGGATTATCTTCTTGGCCATGAGAACAGAAGCCTCATCGCTGTTGAGCCCCACTCGGCCAAAACTGATGAGGTCAAGGCTGTCATCAATAAAAAGAGTGCACTGAGGCAGCAGCTCCAAGGACATTTAAACGATGGGAATTCTATTAGCAAGTGGATCTGGGTGGCTTCCGGGAGGAATGGCTTTCCAAAAGATTCGCAGTATCTAAGGCGTCTTAGTCAGCATGGAATCACTTTTGTGGGTGAAGGTTGCGTGATGGCAAAACACTTGCCTTGACATCTCGTCATCCGAGAGATTGTCATGCCAAATACTTTCAACTGCATTCCCCTCACCCCTTATCTCCCCAGATTGGGTGATGTCCCCGTCTTGAACGCCAAGACTATCCTGATCCAACTCGTGGAGATCAGGAAGTGATTGTGCCCCTGGATGATTCGACTAGGTGCAATACCCTGCACTAGGCTCAAGCGGACCGAATTCACCCAGGTGATCGAAGAACACTGGAGTTCTTGGCCGATCGAATGGAACGGGATCGACTATAGCCTGGCTGTTAACCGTTGACTTCATCAATGATCGTTTCGTTGTCCCAAGCTATGCCGATCGAGCGATCCAGCCGCCTCAGCAGCGCCGCGAAGCTCTCGCCTTGTCGCCGCACCAGCATCACCGGACAGTCGTAGCTTGTGCTGGCGGCTGCCACACACTCGCCAGCTACCCGGCCCACCGTGATGTCTCCGCCGTCATCAAGGATGGCTTCAATGTTGGGGTAGGCCATGGCTTTCCAGCTCAGCGCCCCTGCAAGGCTGGCATGGTCTGCACAAGACTTCGGCGTGCGCATCACCTGCCATGGCCACGATTGACGTTTCAGCAACCGACGCTGCCCGTCGCATCGCATTGCAGATGCTCCAAGAGCGCGGCCGGGGTGCGGTACTGGTAGGTGTGGCCAGGGTCGATTCCGCCCTTGAGCACCTGCTACAAGCGGTGATGGCCCCTGCACCCAATCGAGGTGATGGCCTGTTCCTGCCGGATCGGCCTTTGGGTTCTCTCGGTGCCAAGGTCGCCCTCGCTCGCCGTCTAGGCCTGATCGACGCCCCGGTGGAGCGGGCTCTCTCTGCTCTGCGCAAGCTGCGCAACGCATTCGCGCATTCCACTGAATCGGCATCGCTGGCTGATCCTGCCCACAGCGCCCGTCTGGCCGAGATCTATGCCGAGGCCCGCGCCAACCCCCTCTGGGCTCCCCTGGAGACGGTGCTGGCTGCCCAGCCACCCTCGGCCCACGGCCCCCTGGAGCCAGCCCTGCGGGACTACATCCTGCTGATCACGATTCTGGTGGCCTTCCTGGAGGCCACGGCTCAGCAGCTCAGGCCCTATCAGCCGCCTGTGGTGATGGGCTTCTCTGGCGTCATCCGCCAGGACCCAGCTGGTTGATGCCTGTCGCAGTCAGGGCTTGTCAGGTGAGTAAGACGGCCCTGGGCGCTGGCGATCAAGCCACCCGGCCTACCCCGGCTTGCGCACCGCGCAAGGGCTGACGCGAGTCGCTGCGCGACCCTTGCGCGGCGCTGGCGGCGCCGGGGCTCAACGGCGGTGTCGTTCGCCAGCCCAGCCATGGCCGCCACTCCCCTCAGCCGCTCCTGCCCGATCCGCATCATCTCGGTGCATCTCCTCGATGCCGCCGGCCAGCTGCTGCGTGTGCTCTTCCTCGATCGCGAGGGGCACATCAGCCCCCAGCCGCACTACGTGCCCCGCGAGCAGGCCCTGATCCTGGCTGCCAATCAGCAGCGGGTGCTCGGTCCCCAGGCCGAGGTGCGGGTGCTCTGAGCTCCCGGGGCCGGAGGCACACCGCCTCCGGCTTTCGGGTGTCGCCGCATCGCCCGTGGGCTTGGGCTTCCTGGAGCAATGGACACCTCCCTCTCCAGCGGGGGGCGGACACCGCAGGTTCCTCAGCGAGGCGGCTCACCGCAACGGCCTGACGGTTCGACTGGGCGGTCCTTGGGCCTGGAGGTTCCCTGCAGCACCGGCAGTGGGGGAGGGGGAGGTTGGCCACCGGACCGGCGCACACCCACCGCATCCCTCGGCCAGTCCTCACGCCGCGTCAAGGATCGGGCCAGGCGCCCTCCGGTGTCGGGCGTCCTTGCCGCGGCGCTGCGGCTGGCCGGTGGGGGTGGGGTTCTCCGCCGTCCCTCAGGTGGCTTCCCCCGCTTCCTCCTCCCGTCGCCAGCAGCAGTCCACGCCTCTCAGCCGTTCTGCCCTGCGTGCCCGCAATGCCCTGGTGCTGGAGCACCTGCCCCTGGCTGATGCC
>CAMDVN010000037.1 GCA_945877595.1 Cyanobium sp. NIES-981
GACGGTGACGACACCGAACTGCTCGATCTGCTCGCCGGTGATGGCGAACTGCCCGAGGAGCGGCTCGATGGCGAATGCCTCAAAGGAGACCTGCGTGCCCTGCTCGAGCAACTGCCCGAGCTGCAGGGCCGCGTGCTCAAGATGCGCTATGGCATTGATGTTGAAGAGCCAATGAGCCTGACTGGCATCGGTCGGGTGCTCGGCATCAGCCGCGATCGGGTTCGCAACCTGGAGCGCGATGGGCTGGCCGGGTTGCGTCGCATCAGCGATGCGGTTGAGGCCTACGTGGCCGGCTGATCGGGCTCCAGTTGAATGGTGCTGTGGGCAATCCCCAGGCTGGCCAAGCGTTGCTTGGCCTGGTGCAGCAATTCCATGTCGTCGATCGCGCCGGGGCGCCGTTTGACGTGGGCAGTGAGGGCAGCCTGGGAGGTGCTCATGCCCCACACATGGATGTGGTGCACATTGATCACCCCGGGGAGTTCGCGCAGGCTGGCGTCGACCGCGGCTAGATCGATCCCCTTGGGAACCGCATCCATCGCTTCGAAGATGGCATCGGTGAGCAGGTTCCAGCCGCTGGTGCCCACGGCCAGCCCAACGCCGATTGCCGTAGCCGTGTCGAGCCAGGTCCAGCCGGTGAGCCCCACAGCGATGGCGCTGGCCAGGACCCCCACCGAGACCGCGGCATCGGTGAGCAGGTGGATGCGGGCGGCCCGGCGGTTGAGGTCGTGGTGGTGGTCGTGGCCAAACAGCCAGGCCGAAAAGAGATTGACCACGATGCCGGCGGCGGCGGCCCAGGCCACGGGCACGCTGTCGATGCTGGTACCCCGCCCCAGGCGCTGCAGGCCCTCGACGATCAGCACAGCCGACGCCATCAGGATCAACACAGCATTGACCAGCGAAGCCAGCTGGGTGCTGCGCCCAAAGCCATAGGTGAATCGACCGGTGGCCGGCCGGGTGGAGAGCCTTTCGGCTCCCCAGCCCAGCAGCAATCCAGCCACATCCCCCAGGTTGTGGATCGCATCACTGATCAGGGCCAACGAGCCGAAGCCGAAGCCGATCACCAGTTGCAGCCCTGAGAGGGCGCTATTGAGAATCACGCTCCAGCGAAAGGCTGCCGGCGAACCGGGTCGGTGTTCGTGCTGATGGCGGTGGGGCTGGCGTTGGATGTTGAGGGCTTCTTCGGCTGCCGGATGGCACGGCGGTGAAGCCGATGAAGCTGGGTTGTGTTGATGGGGTTTTGGCATGGCCAACCTCTAGGTCAGGGCTTGCTGCAGGGCAAGTAGGCCAAACACCAGGAAGAGGCCACCGCTGAGCCGGTAGAGCAGCCGTTCGCTGATCCGCTGACCGGCCCATTTGCCGGCCCCCACCGCAAGCCAGGTGACCAGGGCATGGCCCAGCAGGGTGCCCGCCAGCAGGCCCGCAAAGCTGAAGGCCGGTGCCGTGGCGAGAAAGATCGTGGTGAATTGGGTTCGGTCGCCAAGCTCGGCGATCAACACCAGCGTGAAGGACTCCCAGATCACGGCTTGGGCCGATGTTTTGGGTTGGTGATCTTCGGCCTTATTGATCGCCTGTTCAGCTTCGCGGGCTTCTCCACCGGCCGCATCCCTGCCCAAGGCCTCAGCATCAATTAGCAACTTGATGCCAAAACCCAGAAACAACACGCCGGCGACCCAGGGCACAGCGGTGCTTGGCAGCAGCTCGCGCAGGCCGTAGCCCATCCCTAGGGAGACCAGGGTGACGGCGCTCAGGGCCGCAAAGGCGCCTAAAAAGACCCACCGTGCCCGGTGCCGCACGGCCAGGATTAAGGCCATGAAGAACGTCTTGTCGCCCAGCTCCGCCAGAGTGATCGCAGTGAGGCCTGAGCCGAAGGCGGCGAGGCCTGGATCGCTGGCGAAAGACAAGGACCTGGACCTCAGGCTGATCCAACAATGACACCCTTGCAGGGTCCTAGCTCCAACTGGGGTCCGCTTGCAGCAGGGGCGCCAAGGCCACCCAATAAGGCCTCTCAATGAGGCCACCCAACAAGGCCACTCACCCAGGCCATCGATGAACCTCAGGTACGAATGCGACGGATCAACGTCACTTAGTCGGGTTCAAAGCTGAGCAGGCGCTGGCCGGGGGCCAGCTTTTCAACCTCGTCGAAGACCACCTGCAGGATCTCGCTGCTCACGTCGGGATTGGCCTTCATCGCCACCACAATCCGCCGAACCTCATCGCTTGTGAGCCCTCCGTGCAGGGCGCGCTGGTGGAGCTTTTGGCGGTACTGCTCGAAAATCACCTCCTGCTCAGGGGTGAGTGGCTTCGCGCCGTAGCGATGCACCTCCATGGTTGGACTCGGCAGCAACTGGTTTGACCGTAGCTGTGTTCCACTGCAGCATCTGGGCATCACCCGCTGGTGTCGGCACCAGGCTTTGGCTGCTCAATGCGTGACCGTCCGCCGATGGATCCTTGGCCAGGGGCCGAACAGTGTGCGGTGCTGCGTGCTCGGTTGCTGAGCTGGTGGGAGGACCACGGCCGCCACACCATCCCCTGGACCCGCCACGCCGCTGGCGGCCGGCCCGGTCCTGGGGAAGCGCTGGATCCCTATCCAATCTGGGTGGCCGAGGTGATGCTGCAGCAAACCCAGCTGCAGGTGGTGCTCCCGTTCTGGCATCGCTGGATGGAGCGCTTCGTCTGCCTTGAGGCCTTGGCCGAAGCCGATGGCCACGATGTGTTGCTGCTCTGGCAGGGGCTCGGCTACTACAGCCGAGCGCGGCGGCTGCAGCAGGCCGCTGTGCTTTTGCAGCAAACATGCCTCGCGCGCGGCGCCGGCGATCCCTGGCCCCGCAACCTGGAGGGCTGGCTGGCCTTGCCGGGCATCGGCCGCAGCACGGCTGGCAGCATTCTCTCGTCGGCCTTTGACCTGCCCTACCCGATTCTCGATGGCAACGTCAAACGGGTTCTGGCGCGACTGGGCGCCAGTGCGCAGCCCCCGGCGCGGCAGCTGGCCAGGTTCTGGCGGTTGAGTGAGGCCCTGCTGGATCAGCAGCGGCCTCGGGCGTTTAACCAGGCCTTGATGGACCTAGGGGCCACCCTGTGCACGCCCCGCAACCCCAGCTGCGGACTGTGCCCCTGGCAGGAGCATTGCGCTGCTTACGCTGCCGGCGATCCCGCCCGCTATCCCGTGAAAGACGTGCCCCGCCCACTGCCGTTTCAGGTGATCGGGGTGGGGGTGGTGTTCAACTCCGCCGGGGAGGTGCTGATCGACCAGCGGCTTCCGGAGGGGCTGCTGGGCGGTTTGTGGGAGTTCCCCGGCGGCAAGCAGGAGCCCGATGAGGCCATTGAGACCACGATTGCCCGAGAGCTGCGCGAGGAGCTGGCGATCGAGGTCGAGGTGGGTGAGCAGCTGATTGTGGTCGACCACGCCTACAGCCATAAGAAGTTGCGCTTTGTGGTGCATCGCTGCCGCTGGCTGGCCGGAGAGCCCCAGCCCCTCGCCAGCCAACAGGTGCGCTGGGTGCTGCCGCCGGACCTGGTGACCTATCCGTTTCCGGCCGCCAATGCCCGCATCATTGCGGCGCTGGAGCAGCGCTGATGCCGCCTCTGCCCCAGGTGGTTTGCCTCGGTGAAGCCCTGCTCGACCGTCTCGGACCGCTGGGTGGAGATCCGGCCCTTGAGCCTGCGGGTTGCCTGGACCGACTGGGTGGGGCCCCGGCCAATGTGGCGTGTGCCCTGGCCCGCCTGGGCACCCCCAGCGCCTTTGTGGGACGGCTGGGCCGCGATGCCGCCGGCGAGGCGTTTGCGGCACTGTTTGCGGCGCGGGGAGTGGATCAACGGGGCTTGCAATGGGATCCGGATCGTCCCAGCCGCATCGTGCTGGTGCGGCGGGATGCCGCCGGAGAGCGGCAGTTTCAGGGTTTTGCCGGGGAACGGGGCGCCGGCTTTGCCGATCAGGCCCTGGATGCCGGTGCCGTGGCGGCGGCGCTCGGCCCCCTGCTGGCGGCAGCCCGCTGGCTGCTGGTGGGCACGATCCCGCTGGCTTCGCCGCCGGCCGCTGCTGCCCTGGGGTGCGCTGTGGCGGCGGCGGCCCAGGCCGATGTGCACCTTGCCGTTGATGTGAACTGGCGCCCCACCTTTTGGGAGGGTGCCGCCCCCCCCACGGCCCCTCCCACGCGCGGCCAGCTCGAGGCCATTGAACCGCTGCTGCTGCAGGCGGCCTTGATCAAGTGCGCCGCAGAGGAGGCTCACGGGCTGTTTGGCAGCAGTGATCCGCAGCGGATCTGTGCGGCGCTGCCACGGCGGCCCTTGGTGCTGGTGACCGATGGCGCTGCTCCCCTGCGTTGGTGTGGCGGTGAGCGGTGGGCAGGCACGGCCGCCACGGGGTCCCTCACGGGATCACCGACGGGATCACCGACGGGATCACTGACGGGATCACTGACGGGGTCCCTGCCGGCCCATGCCGTCACGGTGGTCGACAGCACCGGGGCGGGCGATGCCTTCATGGCCGGGGTGTTGCATGGGCTCTGCCAGCAGCCACCCTTGGCTCTGCTTGAGACCTTGCGCCTGGCCCTTGCCTGCGGGGCGCTGGTGTGCCAAGGGGCTGGTGCGATCGATCCCCAGCCCAACGCCGCCCAGGTGCGCGCCTTTCTGGCCGCAGCGCCGGCGTGATGGCCAGGCTCAGAGCAGGTGCAGGGTGGCGCTGCGGCCGGCGTCGGGGTTGCTTGGGTCGACCAGTTCCAGCTCCAACAGCCAGCACCCTTCGGGCATGGTGCTGAGTCGCTCGGGCCATTCCACCGCCATCAGGGCTCCGAGCTGGCGGGCTTCATCGTCTTCCTGCTCAAACAGCTCATCGGCGGCGGCGGGCTGCTCCAGGCGGTAGAGATCCAGATGCACCAATCCCATGGCATCGCCCACGGGGGCCATGTAGTGCTGGGCCAAGGCAAAGGTGGGACTGGTGATGGGTTCCTCGATCCCAAGGGCGGCGGCCAGGCCCTGCACCAGGGAGGTCTTGCCGGCGCCGAGCTCGCCGCGAAGCAGCAGCACCGGTTGGCCCGCCTGCTGCATCCAGCCCAGCAGGACGCCTCCCAGGGCGCGGGTGGCGGCCGCATCGGTGAGCTGAATCGAGTGCGGCGCAACAGTTGGTTCCATCCCTGTAGATTCGCCTGAAGCGAGCCCGAAGCCTCGGCGTCTCTGCAAGTTTTTCACCGCCCTCCCAGTCGGGAGTGAGCTGTACTTAGGAGACAATCCCCATGGTGGCAACATCTGCCGCGCCTGCTTTGCAGAGCACCAACACCTATGTGATCGCTGATCTCGGCCTGGCTGAGTTTGGTCGCAAAGAGATGGCGATCGCCGAAACCGAGATGCCGGGCCTGATGGCGCTGCGCGCCAAGTACGGCGCCGAGCAGCCCCTCAAGGGCGCCCGCATTGCGGGTTCGCTGCACATGACGATCCAGACCGCTGTTCTGATCGAGACGCTGGTGGCCCTCGGCGCCGAAGTGCGCTGGGCCTCCTGCAACATCTTCTCCACCCAGGACCACGCCGCTGCAGCGATTGCAGCTGCCGACGTCCCGGTGTTTGCCTATAAGGGCGAAACCCTCGATGAATACTGGGCCTTCACCCATCGCATCCTCGAGTGGGGCGATGGCGGCACCCCCAACATGATTCTCGATGACGGCGGGGATGCCACGGGTCTGGTGGTGCTTGGCACCAAGGCCGAGCAGGATCCCTCCGTTCTCGACAATCCTTCCAACGACGAGGAAACCGCTCTCTTCAACAGCATCCGTCAGAAACTGGCGGCGCAGAGTGGCTTCTACTCCCGCATCTACGCCAACATTCAAGGTGTCACCGAGGAGACCACCACCGGTGTGGCCCGCCTCTATCAGATGCAGAAGAACGGCGAGCTGCCCTTCCCGGCCATCAACGTCAACGACTCGGTCACCAAGAGCAAGTTCGACAACCTCTACGGCTGCCGTGAATCTCTGGTTGACAGCATCAAGCGGGCCACCGACGTGATGGTGGCTGGCAAGGTGGCCCTGGTGCTCGGATATGGCGACGTGGGTAAGGGTTCAGCCCAGTCGCTGCGTGGCCTTGGCTCCACCGTGATGATTGCCGAAATCGATCCGATCTGCGCGTTGCAGGCGGCCATGGAGGGCTATCGGGTCGTGCGTCTTGAGGACGTGGTGCGCGATGTCGACATCTTCGTGACGGCCACCGGCAACTTCAAGGTGATCCGCCACGAGCACCTGATCCAGATGAAGGATCAGGCGATCGTCTGCAACATCGGTCACTTCGACAACGAGATCGATGTGGTGTCGCTGAAGCAGTACCCCTGGGACAACATCAAGCCTCAGGTTGATCACATCGTGCTGCCCTCCGGCAACAAGATCATCCTGCTGGCTGAGGGCCGGCTGGTGAATCTGGGCTGTGCCACCGGTCACCCCAGCTTTGTGATGAGCAACTCCTTCACCAACCAGGTGCTGGCTCAGATCGAGCTGTTCACCAAGGGTGAGCAGTACGCCAAGGAGGTTTACGTGCTACCCAAGCACCTCGATGAGATGGTCGCTCGCCTTCACCTCGAGAAGATCGGCGCCAAGCTCACCGAGCTCAGCGCCGAGCAGGCCGCCTACATCAACGTGCCGGTGGAAGGTCCCTACAAGCTCGACCACTACCGCTACTGATCGTTTCTGGATGGCGGTGATCACGTCGGCAAGGCCGTTCATGCGGCAACTGCAGGCTTGGATCACCGCCCAGCAGCGGCGCGGTGCACGAGTGCTCTCGGTTAAGCGCTCAAAATGAAGCGCTCAAAATCAAGCGCTCCAAATCAAGTGCTCAAAACGGCACTTCGTCTTCGCTGGGTTCGCCAGCGAAGCCACCCCCAGCACCGGCGAGGCCACCGCCTGCCCCTTCGCTGTCACGCTTGGAGCCGAGCAGTTCGAGGCGATCGACCCGCACCACCGGTTTGGTGCGCTCTTCACCACTGGCTCGGTCTGTCCAGCGATCAAGTTTGAAGCTGCCAATGATGCCCAATTGGGAACCTTTGCGGACGTAATCGGCCGCCACCTGGGCCTGCTTGCCCCAGATTTCGAGGTTGAACCAATCGGGTTCGTCGCTGTTGCTGCGGCGGTTCACGGCCAGGGTGAGGTTGGCGACCATGCTGCCGGATTCGAAGTAGCGCACTTCGGGATCGCGGCCGGCTCGGCCGACGAGAGTGATGGAATTGACGCCCATGGCGGGTCTCCTGTTGCTGTAGAGGATCAATGATGCGGCACCCGGCTGACAGGCAGCTCGGAAGCCCACCTTTCAACTGTTCCACCGTTTGGAGCGGTTGTAACACCCGCCTATGATCGGTCCTTCCAGGGCCGTCCCTCCGTGTTTTTCCGCCGTTTTCAGTTCTCCCGTGACATCGGCATCGATCTGGGAACGGCCAACACCCTGATGTACGTGTCGGGTCGGGGGATCGTGTTGCAGGAGCCCTCGGTGGTCGCCCTGGATCTGGAGCGCAACATCCCCCTGGCCGTGGGCGATGAAGCCAAGATGATGCTGGGCCGAACCCCCGGCAACATCCGGGCCGTGCGGCCCTTGCGGGATGGCGTCATCGCGGATTTCGATGCCGCCGAGATGATGATCAAGACCTTCATCCAGAAGGGCAATGACGGCCGCGGCCTCGTGGCTCGGCGCCTGGTGGTGGGCATCCCCAGCGGCGTGACCGGGGTGGAGCGCAGGGCCGTGCGTGAAGCCGGTCTGGCGGGGGCCCGTCAGGTGCATCTGATCGATGAGCCGGTGGCGGCGGCGATTGGTGCGGGGCTGCCGGTCACCGAACCGGTGGGCACCATGATCGTCGACATCGGCGGCGGGACCACCGAAGTGGCCGTGCTCAGCCTCGGCGGCACCGTGCTCAGTGAATCGGTGCGGGTGGCCGGTGATGAGCTCAGTGATGCGATCGGCACCTACCTCAAGAAGGTCCACAACCTGGTGGTGGGCGAACGTACCGCCGAAGACATCAAAATCCGCATCGGCTCGGCCTTCCCCTCCGATGGTGATGACGAGATCTCCATGGATGTGCGGGGTCTGCACCTGCTGTCCGGCCTGCCCCGCACGATCAACATCCGCGGCGGTGACATCCGTGAGGCCATGGCTGAGCCGCTCAACGTGATCGTTGAAGCGGTGAAGCGCACCCTGGAGCGCACCCCGCCCGAGTTGGCGGCCGACATCGTCGATCGCGGCATCATGCTGGCTGGCGGCGGGGCCCTGGTGAAGGGCATCAGTGACCTGATCAGCCACGAGACCGGGATCCTCACCCATGTGGCCGAAGATCCCCTGCTCTGCGTGGTCAACGGCTGCGGCATCGTTCTCGAGGACTACGCCCGCATGTCCCGGGTGCTCGACACCCCTGATTTCATCCGGCACGTCGCCTGAGTTCGATGCAGGCCGGGCGCGGCTTTCGCCTTTCTGCCTTCAGGGTGCTGATGGCTTGGCCCTGGGCGGTGCTGGCCCTGCTGCTGCTGGCGGTGCGGTTGGGGAAGGGCGCGTTCGTGCTCGATGCCTATGCCCTGCTGAGTCGACCGTTCTGGCCTGGTTCAGCCCAGAGCGAATGGCTGCGTTCGGCCCAGCGGTTTGACCAACAGACCCGCCTCGGCCAGCTCGATGCCGACAACCAGCGGCTGCGCGGGCTGCTCGCTCTGCAGAACCAGCAGCCCGGCCTGGTGGCGGCTCCGGTGATTTCGCGCCAGGAGGGTGGCTGGTGGCAGCAAGTTCTGCTTGGCAAGGGATCCCTGCAGGGGCTGGTGGTGGGTGATGCGGTGGTGGGGCCGGGGGGGCTGCTTGGCCGCATCGCCAGCGTGACGCCCAGCACCGCCCAGGTCCAATTGCTGACGGATCCCGGCAGTCGGGTGGGCGTTTGGGTGGCCCGCACCGGCCAGCATGGATTGCTGGTGGGTGCTGGCAGCCCCAGGCCGCTGCTGCGTTTGCTCGACAAGGACACCACCGTGCGCCCCGGGGATGTGGTGACCACGTCTCCCGCCAGCACCCTGGTGCCTGCCAATCTCTCGGTGGGCGTGGTGCAGGCGATGGATGAGCAGGCCATGCCCGCCCCCGAAGCGGTGGTGCAGCTCAGTGCACCGATCGCCGCGGTCGACTGGGTGCAGGTGATCCCGGCTGTCCGATCCCCGGTGGTGCCCTGATGGCCCATCTCTATCGCCAGGGTTGGTGTTTGGCGTCGGTGTTGCTGGTGCCGCTGCTGGTGCTGGCCTCGCCGGGACTGCTCAAGCTCAATGCCGTGGGACCCGCCTGGGGCGTGTTGTGGTTGCTGCCCTGGGCGCTGGTTGATGGACCCGTCTCCGGTGCCCTGGTGGGGGTGGGTTTGGGATTGTTGCTCGATGCACTTCACCTTGGACCGGTGACCGTGGTGCCGGCCCTGGCCGTGCTGGGTTGGTGGTGGGGTCGCCTGGGTCGCCGAGGTGCGCCGATCGATCGCAGCGGCTCTTTGGCCCTACTGGCCGTGCTCGGCAGCCTGCTGCTGGGGGTCACGGTGCTGGCCCAGCAGCTGTGGCGCGGTGAGCTGGTGCCAGCCGCCGCCCAGATCCTGCTGGCCCAGGCCCTGATCACCGGCCTGCTGGCTCCCTTGGTGTGTTCGCTGCAGGTGTTGCTCTGGCGACAGCAGTTGCCGGGGGTGCGGGGATGACGGTGTCGCGGCGGCGATTGTTGCGGCTGTTGGCGGGTGCTTCGACCACAGCTCTGGCCAGCGGTGGGCTGGCCGCTGCGCTCGGCAGTTGTGCTGTGCGCCGATCGGCCGGCCCCGAGGGCGAGCGGTGGCTGAATGTGTGGACCCTGGATCTGGCACCCCGCTTCAACGGCTACATGCAGGGGGTCATCCAGGCCTGGGAGCTCCGCAATCCGGGTCTTCGGGTGCGCTGGACCGATGTGCCCTGGGGCTCGGTGGAGCGCAAGCTGCTAGCGGCAGTGTTTGCCCGCACCGCCCCCGATCTGGTCAATCTCAATCCTCCCTTCGCGGCCAATCTGGCCAGCAAGGGCGGCCTGCTCGATCTCACCGCGGTGCTGCCTGAGGGCGCCGCGGCGGCCTACCTGCCGCGGATCTGGGCAGCGGGCCGCCAGGAGGGGCAGCAGTTTGCCCTGCCCTGGTACCTCACGGCCCGGATCACCATGGCCAACCGCCAGCTGCTGGAGCGCGCCGGCTACGCGAGCCCCCCGCAGCATTGGCAGGAGCTGCCCGCCTATGCCGAAGCCGTGCGGCGGCGCACCGGTCGTTATGCCCTGTTCATGACGGTGGTACCTGACGATTCCGCCGAATTGCTCGAAACCCTTGTGCAGATGGGGGTGGAGCTGCTGGATCCAGATCGCCGGGCGGCCTTCGCCAGTGAGGCTGGCGAGCGCGCTTTTGCCTTCTGGAGCGAGCTCTACCGCCGCCAGCTGTTGCCCCGGGAGGTGGTGAGCCAGGGCTACCGCCGCGCGATTGAGCTGTACCAGAGCGGCGACCTTGCCCAGGTGGCGACGGGGGCGGATTTTCTGCGCAATCTCCAGACCAATGCCCCCGGGATTGCGGCAGCTACGGCACCGTTTCCTCCGCTGACCGGCAGCGGCGGGGAGGCCAATGTGGCCGTCATGAATCTGGTGGTGCCCCGCCAAAGCACCATGGCGGCCGCGGCGGTGAGCTTTGGTCTGTTTCTGACCAACGCCCCCAACCAGCTGCGTTTTGCCGAAGAGGCCCGGGTGCTGCCCTCGGCCCAGGCCGCCCTGCGCCAGCTCGAGGCCGGCCTTGCCACCCCGGTCAGGGGGCCAGCCCTGCAGCAGCTCGTGCAGCGGGCCCGTTTGCTGTCGGCAGAGGCCCTGGCCGACGCCCGGGTGCTGGTGCCTGCGATGCCCGGCATCAAGCGGCTGCAGGCCATCCTCTACACGCAGCTGCAGCGGGCGATGCTGGGTGAGGTCAACAGCAAGCGGGCCCTGGCCGATGCAGCCGATGACTGGAATCGCTACGCCAGCGCCCGTTGGCCGTGAGGGCAGCCTGGGCACTGCACAACGGGGCTTGACCTGCTGCACACGGCCACCTGTCTGTTCCCGTAGAAAGTCTTAAATCTCTCTAAAACCTCTCCACCAGAGCGGTTTCAGGGGATGACCTCCAGGCGGCTCAGACGGTATGGTTGTGATTCTTCACCCGGCGCATGGCCCATGCCCTCGGAGGTCATGACCCCACAGCACGATCTCCTGGGCGAAGAATCCAAGGCCCGGCAGCCGGCTGAGCCCCGCGCCACCTTGCTGGTTGTTGACGACGAGGCCGCGGTGCGGCGGGTGCTGGTGATGCGCCTGCAGCTGGCCGGGTACCGGGTGGTCTGCGCTGAAGACGGTGAGGAGGCCCTCGCCCTCTTTCATCAGGAACAGCCCGACCTGGTGGTGCTCGACGTGATGCTGCCGAAGCTGGATGGCTTCGCGGTCTGCCGCCGCCTGCGGGCCGAGTCTTGTGTGCCGATCATCTTCCTCTCAGCCCTCGACGCGATCGCCGAGCGGGTTTCGGGTTTGGATCTCGGCGCCGACGACTACCTCCCTAAGCCGTTCTCGCCCAAGGAGTTGGAGGCCCGCATCGCCACGATCCTGCGGCGGGTGGGCCGAGGATCGGCCGCCAGCGAGCCCCGCGAGGTGCCAACCGGTAGCGGTGTGCTGCGGGTGGGGGGGTTGGTGGTCGACACCAACCGCCGCCAGGTCACCCGCGATGGTGACCGCATTGCGCTCACTTACACCGAATTCAGCCTGCTGGAGCTGCTGTTTAGGGAGCCCGGCCGGGTGGTGCCCCGGGCCGAGATTCTTGAGCAGCTGTGGGGCTACCCGCCCCGTCGGGCCGCCGACCTGCGCGTCGTCGACGTCTACGTGGCTCGCCTGCGCGGCAAGCTCGAGCCCGACCCCCGCAATCCTGAGCTGATCCTCACCGTGCGGGGCACGGGCTATGCCTCCCAGCGCATGGGTGAGGGTGCGATTGCGGCGGCGGGTTGATCCGGTGGGTTGATCCGGCGGGTTCCTTCAGCCAAGGAATGAACCCGTCCCCTCCGTCCTGCAGGATGGGCCGATTCGAATAGCCCAGCGAGCCCTTGTCGGATCTGCGCGAGACCCGTCTGGAGAAAGCCGAAGCCCTCCGGGCTCTTGGCCGTCAGCCCTATGCCCTGCGCTTTGGGCCCACCCACCGCACCGCAGCGTTGCAGGAGGCCCACGCCGACCTGCCCAACGGTGAGGAACGCAACCTCGAGGTGGTCGTGGCCGGCCGGGTGATGACCCGGCGGGTGATGGGCAAGTTGGCCTTCTTCACCCTCACCGATGAGAGTGGGCCGATTCAGCTCTATCTCGACAAGGCCACACTGGAGGGCTTGGAGCCCGGGGCCTTCTCCCAGCTCACCACCCTGGTGGATGCGGGTGACCTGATCGGTGTGTCTGGATCCCTGCGCCGCACCGACCGGGGCGAGCTGTCGGTGAAGGTCAGCAGCTGGACCATGCTCAGCAAGGCCCTGCAGCCGCTGCCCGACAAATGGCATGGTTTGGCCGACGTGGAGAAGCGCTATCGCCAGCGCTATCTCGATCTGATCGTGTCGCCCCACACCCGTGAAACCTTCAGGCGGCGCGCCCTGTTGGTCAGTGGCATCCGCCGTTGGCTGGATGAGCGGGGTTTTCTGGAGATCGAAACCCCGGTGTTGCAGAGCGTGCCCGGTGGGGCCGATGCCCGGCCGTTTGAGACCCATCACAACGCCCTCGACCTGCCCCTCACCCTGAGGATTGCCACCGAGCTCCACCTCAAACGTCTGGTGGTGGGCGGCTTTGAGCGGGTCTATGAGTTAGGCCGCATTTTTCGCAATGAGGGGGTGAGCACCCGCCACAACCCCGAGTTCACCTCGGTGGAGGTCTACCAGGCCTATGCCGATTACATCGACATGATGGAGCTCACCGAGCAGCTGATTGCGGCGGTCTGTCTCCAGGTGTGCGGCAGCACTGCCATCACCTACCAGGGCACTGCAATTGACCTGGCTCCTCCCTGGCGGCGGGCCACCATGCATGAGCTGGTGGAGCAGGCCTGTGGGCTTGATTTCACGGCCATGGCCAGCCGAAAGGAAGCTGCCGCGGCCATGGAGGCCCAAGGGCTGCAGGTCTCTCCCCTCGCCGACTCCGTGGGCCGCTTGCTCAGTGAGGCGTTTGAGCAGACGGTGGAAGCCAACCTGATCCAGCCGACGTTCGTGCTCGATTATCCGGTCGAGATCTCGCCTCTGGCCCGCCCCCACCGCAGCAAGCCAGGCCTGGTGGAGCGTTTTGAGCTCTTCATCGTGGGCCGCGAAACCGCCAATGCCTTCAGTGAGTTGATTGATCCAATCGATCAGCGTGAGCGTTTGGAGAGCCAGCAGCAGCGTCGGGCGGCCGGCGACCTCGAGGCCCAGGGCGTCGATGAGGATTTTCTGCAGGCCCTGGAGGTGGGCATGCCTCCGACCGGCGGCCTGGGCATCGGCATTGATCGTCTGGCCATGCTCCTCACCGACAGTGCCTCGATCCGCGATGTGATTGCGTTCCCGCTGCTCAAGCCCGAGGGGCGCGCGGAGGGGCGAGGGGAGGGGCGAGCGGAGGGGCGAGCAGCGCTCCGGGAGAGCCCCCCAGCCAGCCACGATCCAGCGCAGTGAGATAATGGTTTCAGTAGGCAATCTCCCCCACCGGGGAGCACGACCCAATGAGCGGCGAGCGTGTCGGATTTCGCTTCAAACACGCGGATGCGGTGGTCAAGCGCAACCCCCAGGGTCGTTCCCGCCGGGGCTGGGTGATGGAGCCTGTGGAGCAGACCACCAGCCGTGGCACCAAGATGCCGGCCTATCGCATCCGCTGGCGCGACAGTGAACGCCCAGAAATCGTGCTTCAGCACATGCTGATTGCCGATCCCGACCCCACGCCCCCACCCGATGGGGTGAGTTTGGTGCCACCGGTTCCCAAGAAATAGGCCCCCAGGGGCTTTTTTTATGCCCAGCCCCGCAGGCGGTAGATCAGCAGACCCAGGTGTTCCTTGAGGGCCACGGTGCTGAGGTGCAGGTCTTCGGCATCGGGGAGCAGGTCTTCGAGCAGGCTGGCCGGCGTGGCCCGGCCCATGGCCTGGCGGGCGGGCAGCTGGAAGTCGCAGGCCACCGGCACGACCTTGATGCCAGCGTTGCGCTCAAAGGTGGCCAGGGCCCGGGGCAGGTGGGTGGCGCTGGTGACCAGCAGCACGGAGCGCCAGCGTTGTGAGCGGGCCAGTTGGCCCACGGCCCGGGCTTCTTCGGCCGTGTTACGGGGTTGCTCGAGCAACACCATCTGGCTGGGCTTGACGCCCAGCTGAGTGGCCAGCAGCCCCGCCGAGCGGGCTTCGGCATCGGCTGGATCTGCGCTGGTGAGCTTCACCTTGCCACCGGTGAAGATCACCCTGGGGGCACTCCCCTGGCGCAGCAGGGCCAGGCCGGTGAGCAGGCGATCGCCGGCTTCGTTGACCTCGACGCCGCGGCGGGGGGCGAGGGCGGGCCGCAGGCCGCCGCCGAGCACCACGATCGCATCGGCCTTTGGCATGGGCTGGGGGGTGAGGGCCGCGCTGTGCTCCTCGAGCCCCCACACCAGCTGGCGGCTCACCAGGGGGGTTGCGGTGAGCCAGAGGATCGCGATCGCGCTGCCCGAGAGCCAGGGGCTCCAGCGCCGCCGCCGACCCAGCAGGGCCGCCAGTTGGAGGACGAGCGCCAGACCCAGCGGATAGAGGCCCAGCGGAAGCAGTTTGGAGAGGATGAAACCCATGCTGAGCTCAGGATCTGGGGTTAGCCGGCGCTGCGGGGCTCGCTGTGCCGGCGGCGTTTGAGCTGGTCGAGCTCCTGCTGGGCTTCAAAGGTGGCCCAATCCGATTCGAGATTGGCGCCGCCTTCGCGGCGGGGCTGGGTTTGGAGCTGCTCGAGATCGGCCTCCACAGCGGCAAACCGGGCCCCGAGCTCGGCCAGCTCCTGCCAGCGCTGTCGCCCTTGCAGCATCAAGGAGCCGAGGTGAGCTTGGGCCCGCTGGGCCAGCTCGGTGGCGCCGGCCTGATGGGCCTTGCTGGCACGGCCTTGCCATTGGCGAATCTCGCCAGCCAGGGAGAGCAGGGCTTGGCGCTGCTGCTCGGCCTGGCGCTGCAGCTGCAGTCGCTGCTGGCAGAGGCGCTGCTGCCGCTCGCGGGCCTCCAGCTCTTCGAGGCGGGCCTGCTGGGCTGGGTTGGCCTGCAGAAAGGCCTCCAGCTGCTGGTTGAGCCGGGCTTCTAGATCGTCGAGCCAACTCGCCATCAGGCTGAGGGAGGTTGGGGGGGGCGGGTGATCAGCGGTGCCTCGATCTCTTGCTGCAGGGGGGTGATGGCGGCTTCCCGCGAGCGCAGCAGCAGCTGGGTGAGCCGGGCGATCGCCCCCTCACCCAGATCCTGGCTGCCGATGCGATCAAAGGCCCGGCGGTAGAGCTCCTCAAGCTCCTCGATCAGGCCTTCGCGCACCTGGCGCATGGCGGCGCGTTGCTCATCGCGGCTCATGGCTGTTCGCTCCCGGTGGGTGACGCTGAGTCTGCCTGTCCCAGCAAGTGCACCGACAAATCACCGGCGGGATCGCTCCAGCTCTGTTCTTGACGCCAGCCGGCGCTGGTCGCCAGTGCCGCAAAGGCCTGGGGGGAGTATTTGACGCTGTATTCGGTGATCAGCGGCTCACCCGGGGCGAAGTGCCAGGTGGTGCCGGCCAGCGCGATGCTCTGCTGCCGTTCACTGATCAGGGCCATGGCGATGCGGCTGTGCTCGGCCTGCCAACGGGCCTCATAGCGAAAGGCTTCGGGATCAAAGCTGCCGCCCAGGTCGTGGTTGAGCCGCACCAGCAAGTTGCGCGCAAAGGCTGCTGAAACCCCGGCGGCATCGTTGTAGGCGGCCTCGAGCCGCTCCACCGGCTTGGGTTGATCAATGCCGATCAGCAGTTTGGAGCCCGGGCCCAGCAAGCGCCTGAACTGGCCCAGCAGCCGCCGAGCCTCGACCGGCTCGAAATTGCCCAGGGAGCTGCCCGGGTAGAAACCCAGCCGCGGCCGCAGGGCCAGCAGGGGGGCCGCGGGCAAGGCTGCCAGGGCGCTGTAGTCGCAGCAGATCCCGAGCATGGGCACGGCCGGATGCTCGCTCTGCAGCGCATCGCAGGCCGCCTGCAGGTGCTCGGCGCTGATGTCGAGGGCCACATAGCCCGCCGGGGCCAGGGCCTGCAGCAGGGGCCCCACCTTGCGGGCATTGCCGGCCCCAAATTCCACCACCACGCCGCCGCCATCGCCCAGGCCGTGGGCGCCCACGGCCTGGGCGATGGCGCTGGCCGGGTGCTCGAGCAGCTGGGTTTCGTTGCGGGTGAGGCCGTATTCGGGTTGCTCGCAGATCTGCTCAAACAGCTGGGAGCCGGTGGCGTCGTAAAGCAGCCAGGCCGGCAGTTGCCGGGGCTGGCGGGCCATGCCCTCCTGCACCAGCCGCAGCATGTCGGCTGCGGCCGGATGTAGGTCGACAAACTGGGCCCGGCCGGGGGCAGGGGCTTGCTGGGCCACGGTCTGGGTCACGGTCTGCTTCATGGCTGGCTTGGGCTGGCGGGCCGTTCCTGGGCCAGCCGCAGGCCCGCGGCCATCCAGCGGCTCGCCGGGGCAAAGAAATTGCGATAGCTGGGCCGGCTGTGGCCTTCGGGGGTCAAAAAGCAACTGCCGCGCAGCACCATCTGGGAGCTCATGAACTTGCCGTTGTATTCGCCCACGGCGCCGGCCGCGGGCTGGAAGCCCGGGTAAGGGCGGTAGGGGCTGCTGGTCCATTGCCACACCACGCCAAAGGCCTGCTCCAGCGGGAGCTGGTGGCAGGCCACCTCCCATTCGGTTTCGCTGGGGAGCCGGGCCCCCGACCAGCGGGCGTAGGCATCGGCTTCAAACCAGCTCAGGTGGCGCACCGGGGCCTCAGCCTGGCGGGCTCGGCGTCCTGCCAAGCTGAATTCATCGTGGTCGCGCCAGTAGCGCGCACTCTGCCAGCCCCGCTGCTGCGCCAGGGCCCAGCCCTCGCTCATCCACAACTCGGGGCGCTGGTAGCCGCCATCGGCGATGAAGGCCGCGTACTCGGCGTTGTTCACCAGCCGGTTGGCGATCGCAAAGGGTTCAAGCCACTCGCGGTGCCGGGGGCTTTCGTGATCAAAGTAAAAATGATCTTCTAGGCCGGGCTTGTCAAGATCAGGCTTGCCCAGATCAGGCTTGTCAAGATCAGGGCTGGTCAGCGCAGCCCGGTCTGAGCCAGCCCTGACGCCGATTTCCACGAGTCCACCAGGGTGCTCCAGCCAGGCCGGTGTAGGGGGCTGGCCAGCCCAGGCCGCGGCATAGATCCGCTCAGGTCCCTCGCCGTAGGCCGGCTCCAAAGCATTGCGGCTGAAGCCATCGAGCAGGTCCATCAACAGCAGCTCCTGGTGCTGCTGCTCGTGGTGCAGCCCCAGCTCCACCAGGGCCAGCAGCGCGCTGCTGGCCTGGGGCTCCAGGGGGCAGGCCGGTGCCTCGAGCACCCCCAGCAGGTGCTCGAGGGCCGCATCGACCCGCGCCCGCCAGGCCAGCACCGCCCCAATCGGTGGGCGGCTCAAGAGGCCCCGCTCGGTTCGCGGCTGCCGCTCGCCCACGGCGTCGTAGTAGCTGTTGAACAGGTAGCCCCAGCGGGGATCGGCCGGCTCGAAGCGAAGCTCAACAGCGGCCGGGCTGCTTTGCAGCAGTGGGTTCAGCAGCACAAACGTCTCGAAGAACCAGGTGGTGTGGCCCAGGTGCCATTTGGGCGGGCTGGCATCAGCCATCCCCTGCAGGCAAAGGTCTTCCGGTTCCAGGGGAGCCACCAGGTCCAGGCTGTGCTGCCGCACCCGGCTCAGCCGCTGCGCGAGGGCCATCGACATGGATTTGGGTGGCTTGACCCTAAGGGTCTGGCACCGGGGTGCCTACCATCCGCCCACGCACACTCGTGGCCATGGGCGGGACTACCCCGGGGATCACCGCTGGATTTGTGGGTGCCGTTGGCAACACCCCTCTGATTCGCCTTGAGGCCCTCAGCCAACTCACGGGCTGTCAGATCCTGGGCAAGGCCGAATTCATGAACCCTGGCGGCTCCGTCAAGGATCGCGCTGCCCTGGGCATTCTTCTGGAGGCGGAGCAGGAGGGCCTGTTGCAGCCTGGCGGCACCGTGGTGGAGGGCACGGCGGGCAACACCGGCATCGGCCTGACCCACCTCTGCAATGCCCGGGGTTACCGGGCTTTGATCGTGATTCCCGAGACCCAGTCGGCCGAAAAGATCGGCCTGTTGCGCAGCCTGGGGGCTGATGTGCGCACGGTGCCGGCGGTGCCCTACCGCGACCCCAACAACTACGTGAGACTCTCGGGCCGCATCGCCGCTGAAACCCCTGGGGCAGTTTGGGCCAATCAATTTGACAACCTGGCCAACCGCCGCGCCCATTACGCCACCACCGGGCCCGAGATCTGGGAGCAAACCGGGGGGCAGGTGGACGCCTGGGTCGCGGCCACGGGCACCGGCGGCACCTATGCGGGTGTGGCCCTTTATCTCAAGGAGCAGAACCCGAAGGTGCGCTGCGTGTTGGCCGATCCCCACGGCAGTGCTCTCTACAGCTGGGCCACGGGCGGAGTGCTACGGGCTGATGGCAGTTCGGTGACGGAGGGGATTGGCAACAGCCGCATCACCGCCAACTTGGAGGGCGCTCCGGTCGATGACGCCGTGCGGATTGATGATCAGGCCGCCCTCGAGACCATCTACGCCTTGCTCTGGAATGAGGGGCTGTTCATGGGCGGTTCGGTGGGAATCAATGTGGCTGCGGCCGTGGAGACGGCGCGGCGCCTGGGCCCGGGCCACACGATCGTGACGGTGCTCTGCGACAGCGGGGACCGCTACCGCTCCCGCCTCTACGACGGAGCCTGGCTGGAGGCCAAGGGCCTGCGACAGCCCCAGGGGCCCCTCGCGGGGGGGCCTGGAGCATGAGCACCCCCCCCGTGGACTCCAGCTCCGATGCCGCCGCCGGCAGCGTGATCGGTGAGCGGTACCGGCTCGACGCGTGCCTCAGCCGCAGCGCGCAGGGCAGCCTCTGGCGGGCGAGCGACCTGCTGGCCGCGGAGGCGCCGGTGGCTCTGCGGCTGCTGGGCCCGAGCCACGACCTGGTGCGGGCCCGTCAGCTTTGGGGCCAGCTGCAGGGGGTGCTCCACCCCCAGGTGCCCCGCCTCGGTGCCGCCATGGCCGTGGGCGACCAGCTCTGGCTGGTGCGGGAGTGGCAGGCAGGCCGCACCTATGCCCAGTTGCGGCAGGCCCGGCTGGATCGCCAGCTGGTGTTTGGCGCAGGAGAAGTGCTGTTGCTGATGCGCCAGCTGCTGCCGGTGCTCGCGGTGCTGCACAGCCAGGAGCTGGTGCACGGTGACCTCAGCCCGGCCAACCTGCTGCGCCGTGACAGCGATGGTTTGCCCGTGCTGCTGGATTTCGGCCTGGTGGCGGGTCCGGTTGTGGCTACGCCGGGCTATGCGCCGCCCGAGCTGGCCCGTAGCGGCATGGCCCAGGCTTGGATGGACCTTCATGCCCTGGGGGTGCTGGCCCTGGTGCTGGTGAGCGGCCTGGAGCCGGCGGCGCTGCTGGATCCTGTGACCCTGGCCTGGCGTTGGCCGACGGCGCTGCTCAGTGAGCCCGAGCTGCAGGGGCAGATCGCCCGCTTGCTGAGCCGCGAGCCAGGCGAGCGCTTTGGTTCGGCGGTTCAGGCCCTGGCGGCGTTCCAGGGTCTGCCGATGCCCGACAGCACCGGCCCAGTGCCCCGGGCCGATCGCACCGTGGTGTTGGTGCCGCCCAGTGCTCCGGCTGAGCCCAGCAGCCCCGACCCCAGTGCCCAGGCGGCACCCCCCCCAGCCCCGGTGCTGCCCGCCCTGGAGCGGGGACAGGCCCAAGATTCGGAAGCGGAGCTGCGCGCTCCCCGCAGCCGCAGCGAGGAGCGCGAAGAGGCCGCCGAGGGTGGCCTTTGGCCGGTGGTGATCGCCCTGGTGCTCTCGGCGGTGGTGGGCACGGGCCTGGGCTGGTGGTGGCTGAGCCGGGGCAAGCTGGCGCTGCCCACCCCCGATGCGGCGCTGCAGTTGCCCAGCAGCTTGCCCTCGGCCGAGGTGGACCGCCGCCAACAGTTGCTCAACCGCCTGCGGGCCATGCAGGTGGACCGGGCCTGGTTCCTGAAGTTGGTGGATGCCAGCTTGCTGGCCCAGTTTCCTGAACGGGCCGGCCGGCTGCCCAGTGATTCGGCCGATGACGCCCCGCTGCGCAAGGTTTGGAACGAACTCGCCGACGAGTGGCTCGCCAAAGTGGAGCAGCTACCGCTTGAGATACGGCGCCGACTCGGCTCTTACACCATGGGTGATTGGGAGCGTCGTCAGCAGGGCCTGCTCAACCAGGGACTCAGCTCGCCGGTGCTGCGCCAGCTGGTTTCGGGCAGCGCCCAGGCGCTGCTGCCCGGTCGGGAAGGCGCGGAGATTCCGGCCGAACCCTTTCGGCAGCTTTGGTTTGCCGCTGCCGAGCAGAGCCTGGCCAACGTGCAGATCGAGCCCATCGATGCGGCCCCGCTCGAGACCCGGGTGCTCTCGGCCCAGGTCGATGCAGGCGGGGCGCGGCTCTTCCCGATTCGGTTGCCGCCTGGCTATCGGCTGGTGTTGGGGGTCAACGGCTCACCGTTGATGCAGATGAGCGTGTTTAGCTCCGGCGGCAACCTGCTGGAGCCGAGGGGAGCGCTGCGGGTGGTGAGCCTGGGGGTGCAGAAAGGCTCCCCGGTGCAGTTGCTGGTGACCAATGAAGGGGTGGCCCCGGCCCTGATCACCCTGTCGCTGCGGGCTGATCCGGCGGCAAGGCCCCAACCCCAACCTGTGGCCCCCGTTGAGCCGGCCCCCCCGGCCCAGCCTGAGGCCCCGGTCGAGCCGCCTCCGGTGAGCGCCCCCCTGGCCCCGGCTCCCTGAGCCGGCTCTGGTGCCAGCGGGGTGTCGTGTCGTGGGGCAAGGCTGGGATCAGCGTTGATTCAAAGGAGATTTCAGAGGAGATTCAGAGCCGTGAGATCGCGGCGCGGGTTTCCTTGACGTCTTGCTTGCGACGCTCCTCGGCGCGCTTGTCGTGCAGCTTGCGGCCCTTGCCCAGGCCAATGGTGAGCTTGATCCAGGAGCCTTTGAGGTGCATGCTGAGCGGAACCAGGGTGAGCCCCTTTTGATCCAGGCCGCCGCGCAGCTTGTCGATTTCGCGGCGGTGGGCCAGGAGTTTCCGCACCCGCAGGGGGTCGTGGTTGAAGTACTTGCTGGCGTGGCTGTGGGGCGAGATGTGGACGTTGTGGAGCTGCAGCTCGCCCTGTCTGATCAGACAGAAGCCGTCACGCAGGTTCACTTGACCGGCCCGGATTGATTTCACCTCGGTGCCCAGCAGCTCCATGCCGGTTTCGAGGGTCTCGAGGATTTCGTATTGATGGCGCGCGAAGCGGTTGTCGGCCAGCAACCGGTTGGCTGCATCCCGCCGGGCTTTGGCAGCGGCCTTCTTCGCTCCGCCTTTGGCCATTGACCCTGAGTCCTCGCTGCGTTGCCAGTGTGGCTCCGACCCTAGGCAGGGGCCGGTACCCTCGGGCCATGGCGATCGTCTCTTCTGCCGCGAATACGGACGCAGGGAAGCCCCCACAGGGGGGGGCTGGCCCGCGGCCCGCGACCGAGCCGATTGTGCGTGCTGAGCCGCTTGAGGCCGATCTGCCGCTGCGGGAGGACTCCCTGCGGCCGCGGCGTCTCGCCGACTACATCGGCCAGGCCGAGCTCAAGCAGGTGCTGGGGATTGCGA
>CAMDVN010000038.1 GCA_945877595.1 Cyanobium sp. NIES-981
GCCCACCCCACCAGGGCCATGCCCACCGTGATGGCCAGGCCATCGAGCTGGGAGCGCAGCACCATGGGTTCGAGGCTGGGCTGCACCGCCGCGAGGCCAAACTGCCCGATGAGCTCCCAGCCACCGCCATGGAGTGCCGCCGGCAGGGCCAGCGCGATCGGCACCAGAACGATGGCGGGCAGCAGTGGCAGCAGTGGAGCTGCCGGTTTCATGGCTGGCCAGCGCCGGGGAGGCCGCCGGCATAGAGGACGGCCAGGGTGGCTTGATCCACAGCCGTGCAGGGGCAATCCAAGACCAGGTGCCCCTGCTGCAGGCCCAGCACACGATCAAACCCGGTAAGCAGGTCGGGCCGGTGCAGGCTCAGCAGCAGGGCTCGCGGGGCGGTGGCCTGCTCGAGCAGGAGGGCCAGCAACTCTTTGGCCAGGCGCGGATCGAGGCTGGCTAGGGGCTCATCGGCCAACAACAAGGTTGGCTCCTGGCGCAGCATGCGCGCCAGTGCCACGCGCTGCCGCTGGCCGCCTGAGAGGGCCGAAACCGGCTGGCTCAGTAGCGACGGATCCAGATCCATGCGCCGCAGGGCGGTGCTGCAGGCCTCGCTCTCGAGGGGCAGCAGCAGGTTCAGCAGGGCCCTGGCCCAGCCCCACTGGGCCAGGCGGGCAGCATTGAGGTTCTGCTGCACGGTGAGTTCCTCGATCAGGCGTAGGTCCTGCCAGAGGGTGCCGATGCGGGCTTGTTGACGTCGCCGAGCTCGCGCAGAACGGGCGAGCGGCTCGCCGTTCCAGCGCACACTGCCGGAACCGGCTGTGAGCAGGCCGTTGGCCACCATGAGCAGGGTGCTCTTGCCCGCCCCACTGGGGCCCAGCAGGGCCACCCGCTCGCCGGGCTCGATGCGCAGGCT
The DNA here is from genome assembly GCA_945877595.1 of Cyanobium sp. NIES-981. Classification (GTDB taxonomy): domain Bacteria; phylum Cyanobacteriota; class Cyanobacteriia; order PCC-6307; family Cyanobiaceae; genus RGUW01. The sequence goes on from CAMDVN010000038.1 coordinate 899, forward strand.
GATGTCGGCAAGCCGCGGCTCCAGCCGGCCGGGCACCGTGACTCCCCGCAATTCGAGCACCGGTGGCCAAACCGGTGGCGCGACCGGTGGCCCATGGCGAGCAGCCGTGGCACCCATGGGTGAGCCCGTCAGCGGATCTTGCCGATCTGACGGCCCACCTGCTCGATGCGGGTGTAGTCACTGGCCTTGGCGCCGGTGAATTGCTGGGCGCCAAAGAGCTTCAAGATGGCCTTCTGCTCAGGGTTGCTAGGCCTCCAGCTCAAGATGGCGCCGCGCAGTTTGGACGTGAAGCCCTTGCCGAAGCGCTGGTCGAGGTTGGGTTGGCCGATCCAGTGGTAGTCGGGATAGCCCGGTGTGCGCCAGATCATCATGACTTTGGCGCGGTTGGCCTTGCCGCTGCGCAGGTTGTCTTTCCAGACCTGTTCATTGACCACGCCGGCCTCGTAGGCACCGCTCTGTACGAGCGCGATGGTGGCGTCGTGGCTGCCGCTGAAGCCAGGAGCACCACCGGCAAAATCAGCGAGCTTCACACCTGCCTGTGCCAGGAAGATCTGGGGCATCAACCGGCCCGAGGTGGAGCTCTCAGAGCCGAAGGTGAACCGCTTTCCCTTGAGCTCGCTCAGGCCCTTGAGGCTGTTAATCGGCTTGAGGCCGCTGCGATTGTTGGCAATGAAAACGCTGTGGAAGGAGGCGTCGATGTCGCGCTGGGCGATCACCTGGGCGCCCGGCTTTTGCAGTCGAGCCTGCACTCCGGTGAGCCCCCCAAACCAGACCAGATCGAGGTCGCCGGTGCGAAAGGCTCCCACGGCGGCGGCATAGTCAATGACCGGCACGTAGCGGACAGGGACCCCAAGCTGCTTGCTGAGCTGTTGGGCGACTTGGCCGTAGAGACGGTTCAGTTTTTCGGGGTTTTGGTCGGGAATGGCACCGATGCGCAGCACCGGCTTGTTGACGCCTTGCTGGGCGAGCTGGATGACCGGCGCGGGTGAGGACTGATGACGGCTGGGGGCTGAAGCCTGCAGGGGTACCGTCAGCACGGGTACCGACAGCAGGGGTACTGAAAGACCAAGCAGTGCAGTGGCCCAACGTTTTCGACCAGCCATCAACAACTCAGCGACATGTTTGAGCCCCTAACCCTACGGCTCAGATTGTCTCCAAGCGCTGTCTCGGTGACTCGCGCGGTAGCCAGGGCTAGAGCGATTGCAGAAATCGGCGCAATCGGTTGAGGCCGTCTTCGATGGTGGCCGGTCCCGCAGCGCACGACAGCCGAATGCAGCGGTCATCGCCAAAGGCCACGCCTGGCACCACGGCTAGGCCCACCTCATCGAGGAGCCGGTTGCAGAGGGTCATCGAATCGAGCCCGGTGCTGCTGATATCGGGAAAGGCGTAGAACGCCCCTTCTGGCGGCATCAGGGTGAGACCCGGCAGGCTGCGCAGTCCATCGCTGAGCAGCTGGCGGCGCCCGTTGAACTGTTCGGCCATTGCATGCACACAGTCGCGGGTTCCGTTGATCGCTGCCAAGGCCCCGAATTGGGCAAAGCTGCACACGTTGCTGGTGGTTTGGCTTTGCAGCGCAATGGCGGCTTGAATCACGGTTCCGTGACCTGCTAGCCAACCGACGCGCCAGCCAGTCATCGCCCAACCCTTAGCTAGGCCGTTCACGATGAAGACCCGATGGGCGAGATCAGGCGCCAAGGCTGCAAAGGAATGGTGCTTGTGCCCCGGTGCCAAGAGGAATTCATAGATCTCGTCGCAGACCACTGCCACCTGGGGATGGCGGCGGAGCACAGCGGCGATGGCCTCCAGCTCGGGGCGGCTCAGCACCATGCCGGTGGGATTGGAGGGGCTGTTGAGCACCAGCAGTCGGCTGGCGGGGCTGATTGCCGCTTCCAATGCGTCGGCCTGGAGCCGAAACCCGGCACTGGCATCGCTGGGGATGAAGCGCACGGCCGCGCCGGCCAAGCGGGCCATCTCCGGATAGCTCAGCCAGTACGGGGAGGGCAGCAACAGCTCATCACCTGGCTCCAGCAACACCTGGAACAGATTGAAGAGGGCCTGTTTGCCGCCGTTGGTGACCAGCACCTGGGCCGCTTCGGTGGGGACGCCGTTTTCGGTGCTGAGCTTGTGGGCGATCGCGGCCCGCAGGGCTGGTTCACCGGCGGCGGGGCCGTAGCGGGTGTGCCCACGTTCAAGGGCCTCGGCGGCGGCAGTTCGAATGAAGGCAGGGGTGTCGAAGTCGGGTTCACCCGCACTGAGGCTGCAGATGTCACGCCCATCGGCCCGCAGTTGCTTGGCCTTGGCGGCAATCTCCAGGGTGAGAGAGGGCTCCAGGGCCCTTGCCCGTGATGAGAGCAGGTTTGGGCTCGCGGCCCACATCTCGGGATCCTGCATCGGAGATGGGGCCGGCTTCTTGGCGCGCGGCATCAGCGTTGTCTCCATAGTGCCGCACGCCATTCCCGCCGAGCGTTCAGCAGGGCACTGCTCGTCCAGCTCGCTTGCTCATGGGAGGCTCGTCACACCCTTAGATGAGATGGATTTAGGCGTGGATCCGCTTGACGACCTCGCGCAGCTCAACCAGGCCTGCGCCTCCTGTCAGCGCTGTGGTCTGGCCCAAGGCCGCCAGCAGGTGGTGGTGGGTCGTGGCAACCCCAGGGCCCCGTTGCTGCTAATTGGTGAAGCGCCTGGGGCCGAGGAGGACGCCAGCGGTCTCCCCTTTGTGGGCCGATCGGGACGGCTGCTCGACCAGCTTCTGGCCGAGGCGGGCTTCAACAGCAACCGTGATACCTACATCGCCAATGTGGTGAAGTGCCGCCCGCCATCCAACCGAAAACCCACAAGCAGCGAGATGGTGGCCTGCCGTGGGTGGTTGGAGCAGCAGATCACCTTGATCAATCCTGCTGTCATCCTGCTTGCTGGTGCCACGGCGTTGGAGGGGGTGCTCGGCATCCGCGGCGGCATCACTCGGTTGCGGGGCCAGTGGTTGGAAGGCGAGTTAGCCGGCGCCGGCGGCGGCCCAAATGCTGGGATTGAGAGGGGATCAGGGCCCCAGAAAAGCTCAGATGTTCACAGGGTTCCAGCTCTTCAGAAGGACTCGGGTCTTCAGAAGGACATGGGTACTCAGAAGGACCTGTTGCTTCGGGGGCGCTGGTTGATGCCGATTTTTCATCCCTCCTATTTGATTCGATTTAGCTCTGAACAGCCCGGATCCCCGCGTCACCTCACCCAGGAGGACCTACGGCGCAGCCATCACAAGCTCGTCGCCTTGGTGGGTGATCCCCGCCTTGGGGGGTGGTTGCCATCTCAAGCGGGCCCATCGCGCTCTCCGTCAGACCAGTGAGCTGGGGAGGCCCCAGGCGCGCGCTTGTTATGACAGGCTTGCAGCCATCTCTCCGGCCCAGTCCAATGACCGGCACCCTGGCCCGCCCCGATATCCAGTCACCCGGATTTGGCAGCGACTGGGCCAGCCATGCGCGCTACGACACCTTGATTCGCCGCCGGCCCACCCGCAGCGTTCGGGTGGGCAATGTTTGGATCGGCAGCGAGCACCCGGTGGTGGTGCAGTCGATGATCAACGAGGACACGCTCGACATCGAGGGGGCCACCGCCGGCATCCGCCGGCTGCATGAAGCGGGTTGCGAGATCGTGCGGCTCACCGTGCCCAGCCTGGCCCACGCCAAGGCGGTCAAGGAGATTCGCAAGCGTCTCCACGACACCTATCAGCCGGTGCCCTTGGTGGCTGATGTCCACCACAACGGCATGAAAATTGCCCTGGAGGTGGCCCAGCACGTCGACAAGGTGCGCATCAATCCGGGTCTGTTCGTCTTTGACAAGCCCGATCCGAATCGAACCGAGTTCAGCCCTGACGAGGTGGCGGAGATCGGCACCCGGATCCAGAGCACTTTTGAGCCGCTGGTGAGCCTGCTCAAGCAGCACGACAAAGCCCTGCGTATCGGCGTCAACCACGGTTCACTGGCCGAGCGCATGCTGTTCACCTACGGCGATACCCCCCTGGGCATGGTGGAGAGCGCCCTGGAGTTCATTCGCATCTGCGACCGTCTCGATTTCCACAACATTGTGGTTTCGATGAAGGCCTCACGCGCCCCCGTGATGATGGCCGCTTATCGGATGATGGCCGATCGGATGGATGCCGAGGGCTTTCCCTATCCGCTGCATTTGGGTGTCACTGAGGCCGGTGACGGCGACTACGGTCGCGTCAAGAGCACGGCTGGTATTGCGCCACTGCTGGCTGAGGGGTTGGGCGACACGATCCGGGTGTCGCTCACCGAGGCACCTGAGAAGGAAATCCCTGTCTGCTATTCGATTTTGCAGGCCTTGGGGCTGCGCAAGACCATGGTCGAATACGTGGCCTGTCCGAGCTGTGGTCGCACCTTGTTCAACCTCGAGGAGGTGCTGCACAAGGTGCGCGACGCCACATCCCACCTCACGGGCCTCGACATTGCCGTGATGGGCTGCATCGTCAACGGTCCTGGTGAGATGGCCGACGCCGACTACGGCTATGTGGGTAAAACACCCGGCACAATCTCCCTGTACCGCGGCCGAGATGAGATCCGCCGGGTTCCTGAAGCCGAGGGGGTCGAGGCCCTGATCCAACTGATCCGGGAGGACGGCCGCTGGGTCGATCCATAGCCCTCAGCTGCCGCTAGCTTGAGGGAAGGTACGGGGATGGTGTCAATGGGTGGCGGCAAGAAGTCTGTTGTGATCCTGGTTGGTCTCACGGCCTGTGCCGCCACCGCGGTGTTGTCGAGGGAGGTGGTCTCGCCCCCCGGAGGGTTGTCGCGCATCACCGACAGCCCCAAGGAGGTGATTGACCAGACTTGGCAGATCGTCTTTCGCGATTACCTCGACACCACTGGGAAATTTTCTGACCAGCGTTGGCGCCAGTTGCGCCGTGATGTGCTGGCAAAGAGCTACGGAAGCCCGAAGGAAGCCTATGACGCCATCCGCGGCATGCTCGGAAGCCTGGATGATCCGTACACGCGATTCCTCGATCCGCGAGAGTTCAAGGAGATGCAAATCGACACCTCTGGGGAACTCTCTGGGGTGGGTATTCAGCTGAGTTTGGATAAGGAGACCAAAGATCTGGTTGTGATTTCTCCGATTGAGGGTTCGCCGGCCTCCAAAGCTGGAGTTCAGCCCAAGGATGTGATCACAGCCATTGATGGAAAGAGCACCAAGGGGATGAGCACGGAGGATGCCGTCAAATTGATTCGCGGCCAGGCGGGTACCACCGTCAAGCTCACCCTCAAGCGCAAGGGCCAGAGCCTCGACGTGCCCTTGACCCGCGAGCGCATTGAGCTCCATGCGGTCGATCACCGCATCAACACCACGGAGTCCGGTCAGAAAGTTGGCTATATCCGGCTGAAGCAGTTCAATGCCAATGCCACCAAAGACATGCGGGTTGCTCTGCGTGACCTAGAGGAGAAAGGTGTCAACGGTTATGTGCTCGACCTGCGCAGCAATCCAGGCGGGCTGTTAATGGCCAGTGTCGAAATTGCTCGGCAGCTGCTCAATGAAGGCACGATCGTCTCGACCAAGACCCGCGATGGCATTACCGACATCAAGCGTGCCACTGGACGCGCCCTCACCACCAGGCCCCTGGTGATCCTGGTCAATGAGGGGTCGGCGAGCGCCAGCGAAATCCTTTCCGGGGCCCTCCAAGACAACCACCGCGCTGTGTTGGTGGGCCAGAAAACGTTTGGCAAGGGTTTGGTGCAGTCGGTGCGCGGCCTGTCGGATGGCTCGGGCATGACCGTCACCATCGCCAAATACCTCACTCCTTCAGGCCGAGACATCCACAAGCACGGCATCGAGCCCGATGTCACCGTCAAGATGGGTGAGAAGGAGGCCCAGCGCCTCAAGCTCGAAGATCTCGGCACTGGGAAAGACAGCCAATACCGAGCGGCCGAAACCACCCTGGTCAAACAGCTGCGCCGTGGTACCGAGGTTCAGAAGGCCTACAACCCCTCCAGTGCCAACCTGCCCGCAGCGATCGGCACCTCAACATCGACACCGGACAGCCCTTAGGGATTCATCCCGGTGGATTTTGGTCAGCAAACTGATCCAACAACAGACCGTTGGCGCCGTAGTGGCGGCTGATGGTGAGCGCCACCCCGGGGGTGGGCTGCCAGTGCAGGGCAACGTGCTCAGGCCGGCCCAACGCCCTGGCTGCCATGGTTTGAACGGAAACGCCCAGCTTGTTGTTGGGCATGGTCCAGAGCACATGCGCACCGTTGGGGTGGGCTGAGGCCATAACCTGGAGCGGCCCATGCTCAAGCTGCTCGTGCTGGCCGGGGCGGGATTCACTCACCAGCACCAGGGATTCAAGCTGCTCACAACCATGGCGAATCACTGCGCGCCTGCGGTGCTCGCCCCAGACCAAGCACAGCTCGCTAACCCAGGGCCAGGGGCCGATTCGATCAGGACCCAGGCTCCAGTGACCTTCTGAGCTGATTTGCATCTCCACCGGTGGTTCAGCAAAGCGCATGGCACGCATTTGACCGCTGGCGAGATTGGTGAGCTCGGCAACAATGACGCCGGCTTGATCACTAACGTGCAGGTGGCTGCCAAAGCGCTCTTCTTCAAAGCCCTGGCCGCTAAAGCGTATGAAGCTGCCTGTCCAGATGCCGGCGTTGTAGCGCAGCAGGGTCTGGCGAGCAGAGAATGGTTCAATCATCGACTACGGCTGTGATTCCTTCCATCTGGCAGAGCAAACCCTGGTGGTGTCAGCCCTGGAGCATTGTGCTGACGGGCGTGGTCGCGGGTGTTGGTAGCTGGTTGCTTTTGGGTCGATGGTGGATCACCGTGCCGCTGGCGGCAGCGGTGCTGGTGTGGTGGTGGTTGTTTTTGGTGCTGGTGCCCAGGGCGTATCAGGCTGAGCTGGAATCACGAGGCCCTGAGGCGGGGAACGATGGGAGTCCTCGTTCCTAGAGCCAGCTGAGGCAAGGCTCAGGCCACGGGTTGCATCAGGCCGCCGCCAGGGCTTGAATCGTCGTCGTCATTGTTTTCTTTTTCACCCTGGAGTAGGGCATAGATCCCAAGGGCCACAAAGCCAACCACTCCAGAAATAAGGCTGAAACTACCTTCCAGGCCTGTACCCAGGTCAATCACCTCGCCCACGGTTGCTGCTTAACAAAGGTTCTCACAATCGTAACGGAACTTTGCGGGTTCCGAGGCCGGGCTGGCGCATGGCGGCTAAACCACCAGCACCGCCTCGTTTTGGGCCTTGAGTTGGTTGGTCTGTTCGGCTTCGCTCGGCCCTTCGGCACCAGGGATCTGGGCCACCATCAAGGTGAGCCATTCTTTGAGCTGCACGAGCTGTTGTTCGATCGGCAGCACACCCAGGCCCCTGGCCAGCACCTTGGCGGTTGCGCCGCTGCCCGGCTGAAAGACCAGGCGGCCGTGTAGGTGCTGGGGTAGTCCCTGGCGGAGCAGCCTGAAGGCGGGCTCCTCCATGGGGGTTTCCAGGGCGATGTTGGGCTTTTCGGGTTTGATGCGTGAGAAGCCGCAACGACGGGCCAGGATTTTCAGCTCCATCAGCTGCAGCAGGGCAATCACCGGGACCGGCAGGGCGCCATAGCGATCGACCCAGCCGATGGCGAGCTCCAACAGGGCGTCCCTGTTGTTGCAATCGGCGGCGGCTCGGTAAGCGGCCATTTTCTCGTCGTTCTCGGTGATCCATTCGCCCGGAATGAACGCCGTGATCGGCAGATCAATTTGGGTGTCTTCCACGGCGGGAATGTCTTGGCCCTGGATTTCGGCCAGGGATTCCTGCAGCATCTCCATGTAGAGGTCGAAGCCGATCGCCTCCATCTGGCCGCTCTGCTCGACCCCCAGCAGGTTGCCTACGCCGCGGATTTCCATGTCACGCATGGCGAGCTGGTAGCCACTGCCCAGCTGGGCGAATTCTTGGATCGCCCGCAGCCGCTGTCGTGCAGCCTCGCTCAGTGAGGCATCACCGGGATAGAAGAGCCAGGCATGGGCCTGGATGCCGCTGCGGCCCACCCGCCCGCGCAGCTGATACAGCTGGGCCAGGCCAAATCTGTGGGCATCCTCAATCAGGATTGTGTTGACCCGAGGGATGTCGAGCCCACTTTCCACAATCGTGGTGCAGAGCATCAGATCAGCCTCGCCGGCGTTGAAGGCGACCATGGCGCTTTCGAGCTCGCCTTCGGCCATCTGGCCGTGGGCCACCAGCAGCCGCAGGCCAGGCAGCATGGCCCGCAGCTGGGCGGCCACGTCGTCGATGCCTTCGACCCGAGGTACCACGTAGAAGATCTGGCCGCCGCGATCGAGCTCCTGGCGGATCGCACTGCGCACGGCTTCCTCATCGAGGGCGGCCAGGTGGGTTTTGATCGGGCGCCGCAGCGGTGGCGGTGTCGTGATCAGGCTCATCTCGCGCACGCCCGAAAGGCTCATATAGAGGGTGCGAGGAATTGGCGTGGCTGAGAGGGTCAGCACATCCACGTCATTTCGCAGCGCTTTGATTTTTTCCTTCTGGTTGACCCCGAAGCGCTGTTCTTCATCGACCACCAACAGGCCCAATTGCTTGAAGCTGGTGCCCTTGCTGAGCAGCTGGTGGGTGCCTACCACCACATCCACCTGACCGGCGCCGAGCCCCTCGAGAATCGTTTTTCGCTCGGTGGTGGTGCGAAAGCGATTCAGCAACGCCACTTTGAGTGGATAGGGGGCAAAGCGCTCCGTCAGCGTGCGCCAGTGCTGCTGGGCAAGCACCGTGGTGGGGGCCAGCATCGCCACCTGTTTGCCGGCGGTCACCGCCTTGAAGATCGCCCGGATGGCCACTTCGGTCTTGCCAAAACCCACATCGCCGCAGACCAAGCGGTCCATGGGCTGGGGCTGCTCCATGTCGTGTTTAACGTCTGAGATTGCCTTGATCTGATCGGGCGTGGGCTCGTAGGGGAAGGAGTCTTCGAGCTCGGCTTGCCAGGGTCCATCGGGCGGGAAGGCAAAGCCCGGGGCCTGGTGACGCTCGGCATACAGCTTGATCAGGTCGAGCGCCACCCTGCGAATCGCCTTGCCGGCTCGCTCCTTGGCCTTGGCCCAGGCTGTGCCTCCCATGCGGTTGAGATCGGGAGGGGCGTCGGCGGTGGCCCGATAGCGGCCCAGGCTGCCGAGTTGGTCGGCGGCCACCCGCAGCAGCCCATCGGCGTACTGCACCACCAGGTAATCGCGGGATTCGCCGCTGATCGCCAGTTTTTCGAGCTTGAGAAATTTGCCGATGCCGTGGTTGCGGTGCACCACAAAATCACCGGGGCGCATCTTGCCCGGATCCACGGTGCGACTGGCGGCGCGGCGCCGGCGCCGCACGTAGCCCGTGGCGGCCAGGGCGTGCTGGCCAAAAAACTCCCGGTCGGTGATTAAGACCAGCTTCCAGGCAGGCAGCTGCAGGCCTTCGAGCTCGGCGGTACCCCGGGTTTTCAGCGCCACGGGCGTGGTTTGCTCGAGCAGGCGCTCGATGGCCGGGAAGTCGGCCGGGTTGGGCACAAACCGGGCGATGCAGTCGTGCTCTTCGAGCAGGGCTACCGCCCGGCTGGGCTGGGCTGAGACGAGCCAAACACTGGATCGCTCCTGCTGGAATCCTTTGATTAGTCCGGCCAGTTTGCCAAATGCATTCGGGTAGGCCGGCACTGCCCTGCTGGCCAGATCAAGGCTGTTGGGATGGCTGTCGGTTTCGTGCAGCTCGGCCAGATCGAAACCCCTGAACACCTCGCTGGCGGCCAGGGCCTCAGCGGGGAGGCGGTGCAGCGAGCCCGGCAGGCCTGCTGCCACCAGCGCGGCCATATCGGCGTGGTGCTCGGCGGCGTGGTCGAACCATTGCTGGCCGTGGGCCAGGCAGTGGCGCCGTTCGTCGATGGCGATCAGGGTGCTGGCCGGCAGATAATCGAGCAGTGAGGCGGGCTGCTGCCAGGCCAAACCCATGAGCCGACGCATCCCCTCGGGGGTACCGCCTTCGAGCAGTTGATCGGTCGCTTCGGCACCCAGCAAGGTCTCGAGCCCGTCGGGCATGGTCTCCCGCAGGGCGGCGGCGATCAGGGGTCCGTAGCCGGTGGGGGTGAGCCGCACCACCTCCACCGGATCGAGGGAGCGCTGGCTGGCGGGATCAAACTCGCGCAATTTGTCGAGTTCTTCACCGAAGAACTCCAGGCGTACGGGCAGTTCTGCGCTCACCGGAAACACATCGACGATGTCGCCGCGGCGGCTCCAGCTGCCCTCCTGCTCAATCGTGGGAACCCGCTCGTAGCCGAGCTGGCTCAACGTGGTGGCGAGCTCCTCGAGGTTGACCGTGTCGCCTTTGCGCAGGCTGAGACACTGGGCCTTGAGCGCCGCTGGCGGTGGCAGATGGGGTTGGAGGGCTCGCTCCGTGGCGGTGATGGCGAGCCGTCGTGTGCCGTTGGTAGCCATGCCTGGCCCTGATTGATCGAGCAATTCACTGAGGACCTGAAGTTGGCCCCAGGTGATTTCGCTGGTGGGATCAAAGGGTTCGTAGGGGCTCCCTTCGCTGGTGGGGTAGAGCTGACAGCTGGTCCAGCCCATCAGTTCAAGCAGGGCAGCCCAGCGACCTGCTTCCTCCAAGGTGGGCACAATCACCAGCAGTGGTGCATCGGCCGCAGCGGCCAGGGCGCTGCTGACCAGCGCCCTGGCCGCCCGACCAGCGCCGCTGAGGCGCAGGCGATCGGAGCGGGCGATGCGGGCGTGCACCTCGCCGGTGAGGGGCACCCGCTGCAGCTGGCGCACCAGGGCGGAGAGGGGCATGAAGGCATGGCGAATCAGCTGTTGATCTTCGCAAGTCCGCCCCGCTGCATGGGGCTCAGACTTGATCAAACTGATCGTCAGTGCTGAATCGTTCTGAGCCCGAACCGCTGCTGCTGTTGCCAAACCAGGCCGTTGAGGCCCCTGCGCCAGCCCAACGGGATCTGGAGTTGTGCGGTCTGTGGCGCTGTGTTGGAACCGAACCGGTTAAGCCTGTTCTGGCCTGTTCTGGCCGGTCTGATAGGGCTGGCCTCCCTGGGCCTTTCGGTGATGTCGAAGCCCCAGCCGGTTCCGATGCAGCCCTCAACGGGTCTCTACCCCACCCGGGGAGTGGGGGGAGACTCCGTTCAACATCTGCAGGGGGCCATCGACAGCCCTCGGTTGCTGCAGCAGCTGGCCCTCGCCGATCGTCAGTGGGCCCCACGGGCCGAACCCCTGCCCAGCGGGGGCGTGCGCTATAGCTACCGCAAGCGGCCGGGAGACCCTGATCTCAGCCTCACCCAGATCAAGGCCTTAATGGCCAACCCTCCCCGTTTTGAGCGGGAACAGGGAGTGATCGAGACCTTGCTGCAGCAGCTGCGTGCCCGGGGTGTCCAGCTCAGTCTGAGCTCGCCGCGCAAACCAGGCGCCGCAGGCGAATGGGATCCTTCGGCCCGCGCCCTGCGGATCAAACCTGAGGTGGTGCGTAAGGGCAGTGCTGAATTTGCCAAGGTGCTCAATCACGAAACCATCCATGTGGCCCAGAGCTGTCGTGGTGGGGGAATCCAGGCGCGACCTCGGCTCCTGGGCCTTGCCCAGCACCTCACCCCCGCCTTGGAGCGGGTGCTTCGTGACCCCGTCTACCACCGAGTCTCGGATTGGGAGCGGGCTCTGGAGCGCGAGGCCTATGCCAATCAGGTCCATCTCGAGCTGGGGCCAGCCCTGTTGGAAGCCCACTGCTGAGATGCGGCCCGTGACCTTGGTCAGAGTCCGATCAGCTCACTCTCCAACAGCATGTTGAAGTTGAGCAGTTGGGAATCGCTCAGCAGCTGGCGGCTGGAGAGCGAAAAATGCTGCTCGAGAAATCGACGCCCTTCGCCCGCGTCCCATTGCAGCTGCCCCAGCAGTTGGTCGCACTGGCTCAGCAGGTCAGATCGGCGTAGGGGCACGGCGGTGCTGGCGGGGTCGCTGCCCACCCCGAAACCCTCCAGGGCGTGGAGGTAGGCCATGAAGTCGGCGTAGGTCGTGAGACGGGAGCGGCTCGGATGGCCAAAGGCCCGCTCCAGGTACGTGGCTTCCTGGTCACGGCCCCAGCCCAGCCGCTTGAGCTGCAGGTCAAGTTGGGCGAGTTCGGTGCTCCAGTCATCGGGATCGGGCGGTGGTTCAGCCTCAGGACTTGCTTCAGTCGTTGGCGATGGAGGGGATGCGGTCGCTTGGGGTGGTGTTGGCGGTGGTGGCGCCTCTGCCCCGCGCCGGGAGGGTGGCCGGCTTGCCGGAGAGACAGCAGCTGTCAGGTTTGGGGTTGGCTGCTGCGCCTCGAGATTGAGCAGCAGCCGGGCTCGGGCTCGATCTTCGGCTTCCTCGGCGGTGCCGGCTTCGCCGAGGGCGCTGCCCAGGATGTTGGGGCCGGCCACGGCACGCACGAGCACCACCCGTACGCCCGGCTCGGCGTGCACCAATTCGGCCTGAAGCTCCATGGTGCACAGGTGGGCAGTGGGGTCTTCCTAGAGTGCCGTCTTTCGAACCCCGCTGCAGCGGCCCCCGCCGGCATGGAAGCCGAGTCGATCCAGTCGCTGACTCCCCTGCTCACGGGTGCTGACCAGTGGAGTGAGTTGCTCCTGTTGCTGCCACTGTTGGTGGCCCTCGAGGCAGTTCTCTCCGCCGACAACGCCATTGCCTTGGCCGCGATCGCCCGGGGTCTAGAGGATCCTCAGCGCCAGCGCCAGGCTCTCAACATCGGCCTGTTGATGGCGCTGGTCTTTCGTTTGGGGTTGATCGTGGCAGCTCGCTGGGTGCTCAATTTTTGGCCCCTGCAACTGGCCGCTGCGCTCTATTTGTTGGGGCTCTGTGGCCGCCATTTGCTGCAGCTCAACGCGCCTGATGATGCGGCCGATGCCGACCTTGCGGCTGGAGGCTCCAAGGCCGACACCAGTCTGATCTCCATTGTGGTCACGTTGGCGGTGACGGATCTGGCCTTTTCGCTCGACAGCGTGGCGGCTGCTGTTGCTGTCAGCGATCGGTTGTGGTTGGTGATGGCCGGCGGTGTAATCGGGGTGATAGCCCTGCGTCTCACGGCTGGATTATTCATTCGCTGGCTCGAGGTCTATCGCCATCTCGAGACCGCCGGATTTCTCGCCGTGGGCTTGGTGGGCATGCGGCTGCTTCTGCGGCTTGGCTTCCCCGAGGTTGTACCGCCTGAATGGCTGCTGCTGTTGATGGTGGCTGCACTGTTTTTGTGGGGTTTTTCTGTGCGGCTGCCGGTGGCTGATGAGGGTTGAGCTGCGGTTGGCTGGCAGTGGTCGGTTGATCGACCACATGGAGGTGAGCGATCTAGGGGACGTGCCCCAACCGGGTCGCTGGTGGGCCCTGGGGGAGCGAAGTTTTCTGGTCTTGCAACGCTCCCATCGCTACCACTTGCGCAACGGCCGTTACGAGCTCGCAGGCATCGCCCTGCAGGTCAAGCTCCAGACCCCCCCGCCCGATGCACGGCCTTGGCAGCACCAGTGGGTGATCGGCGACCCCAGCTGTCGTTTCAATGCCCGCAGCCCCTTGCTGCGCTGTGCGGTGCTGCCCGCCGGCCCCTGTGAGCGCTGCAGCCATTTCGAGGCCCGCTGATGGATCCCACTGCCAAACGGGACACTGCCGAATGCGGCACTGTCGAATGCGGCACTGTCGAACGCTGGCATCGCGGCGTGCTGGTCAAGGGTCACGGGGTGGCCTCGGGGTTGGCCGCCGAATCCCGCTATCCGGCCGGCACGATTTCCCTGCAGGCGCCGCTGTTTCAAGCCAGGGGGATTGATCTGGAGCCGTTCTTTGACGGCACCCTCAACCTGGCCTTCCCGGGCTCGCGATGGAGTCTGCGACAGCCCGATGCCCGGGTGAACGAGCTGCGCTGGACGGATCTCCATCCACCTGAAACCTTTTCGTTTTGGCGGATCCGGTTGCGGTGGCGGCCTGCCGTTGATGGGGCTGGTGCCGTAGATGGGGCTGGTGCCGTTGGGTCGGCCCCTGATGGGCTTGGCTTCCAGGCTTCGGAACTGCCCTGGGCACCACCGGTGGAGGGGCTGATCTACCGGCCCCACCCCGAAACCAAGCGCAACCACCACCAGCCCGTGGACCAGCTCGAGCTGTTGGCCCCCTGGATTGCAGGGATCGCCGCGGCGCAGGAGCTGCAGCTGGGGGTGGATCCCCGCCGTTGTCGTCGGATTGTGCCCCAGGTGCTCAAGGCCCAGCTTCTGGAGGCTCTGAAATTTCGGGTCTTGGCCTCCCAGCATGATTTTTTCAACGGTTTCGGCGGCCTGGCCCTGGTGGATCGCGCTGGTCCTGAGCCAAAAGACAGTCTGGATTCCGATGACGGTCTGCAGGCTTGGCCTGAGGCGTTGGCGTTTCGCCGCTGGCTGGTGGATGGTTGTTGCCAGGCCCTGGACCTTCGCGACGCGGAGCTTCTAGGCGTCTTGCGTCAGGCTTGGCAGCTCTACGGTCACACCGGCTCCCAGTCTTAGGATTTACTCAATAATTCTGCGGTCAGCCCGATTACGACCCCTGCAGCACCCACCGGATCCGCCCGCGGCTCCCGCGTCATCCGGACCTCAGCGGGTCCGGATGCCCCGATCAAACGACGCACCACTGGCCGTAGCACCGGCTCCTCCGTTGGTGGCCCAACGGATGGCCCCCCTGGGGGGCCCAGTGAATTTGAGGCTGGGATCCACAGCCAGGGCGCCCATGAAACGAGCCGAGACGCTGCCCCATCCGGCGCCAGCGATCTCAACAGCCATGGAAGCAGGGATAGCGGAGCAGAGGATGGTGGCTTTTCGCAACTCGGACTTGGGGAGCCCCTGCTGAGGGCTGTGGCCCGTAAGGGCTACACCGTTCCCTCCCCGATCCAGCTCCAATGCATCCCTGCCGTGCTGGCTGGCCATGACGTCATGGCTGCGGCCCAGACCGGCACGGGTAAAACTGCCGGCTTCACCCTGCCGCTCTTAGAGCGCCTGCGTCATGGTCCCCATGCGCGCTCAGGAGTGGTGCGGGCCCTGGTGCTCACCCCCACCCGTGAACTGGCGGCCCAGGTTGCCGAGAGTGTGGTCGCCTACGGCCATTTCCTCGATCTTCGCTGCGATGTGGTGTTTGGGGGGGTCAAGATCAACCCCCAGATCAATCGCCTGCAGAAGGGCGCTGATGTGCTTGTTGCCACCCCTGGGCGGCTCATGGACCTTCACCAGCAGCGCGCCCTGCGGCTCGATCGGGTCGAGATTTTGGTGCTGGATGAGGCCGATCGCATGCTCGACATGGGCTTCATTCGTGACATTCAGAAAATCCTCGCCCTGCTGCCACCCCGTCGTCAGAACCTTCTCTTCTCGGCCACGTTTAGTGGTTCGATCCGCAAGCTGGCCACGGGCTTGCTGCACCAGCCCGTTCAGCTCCAGGCCACCCCTGAAAACCGCACCGCCGCCACCGTGGAGCATTTGCTCCATCCCTGCGACATGGCGCGCAAGCCCGACCTGCTGGCCCATCTGATCGCCACCAACAACTGGCAGCAGGTTCTGGTCTTTGCCCGCACCAAGCACGGCGCCAACCGCATGGCGGAGCGCCTCTCTCAGGCCGGGATGCTGGCCTCAGCCATCCATGGAAATAAGAGCCAAGGGGCCCGCACCCGGGCCTTGGCCGGGTTTAAAAATGGGGAGTTGCGGGTGTTGGTGGCCACCGATCTGGCCGCACGGGGCATCGACATCCATCAGCTCCCCCATGTGGTCAATCTCGACCTCCCCAACCAGGCCGAAGACTATGTGCATCGCATTGGTCGCACGGGTCGTGCTGGCCATACGGGCCATGCCATTTCACTTGTGGCAGCTGAAGAAGTCGAGTTGCTACGGGCCATCGAACGGATGATTGGGGCCACGCTGCCGAGGCAGGAGGTACCAGGTTTTGAACCCAAAGTGCTCTCGGCTCCACCCCTCGATCTCAGCGGTGGTCGGGGTCGGGGCGGCGGTGGTGCACGCCCATCACGATCCCCGGGGGCCTCGGCGCGCAACGGTGGACGCTCGGCCCGCCCGCTGCGCCGCTGAGACCGACCCCGCGTCAGCGTCCAGAGGTCGGCTTCGAGTCGGCTTCGACTGTGAAAACGGCAGCGGTTGACACAACTCAACCGCACGGGCCTTGCTGCGATGGGTTCCCATTCCCTTTGGCCATGCCCTACGAGCCCGGATCGCCCGCCTGTCGCGTGTTGATCGATTGCAAAAGTCAGGTTGAATCGATGATGGTGGCCCTGGCCAAAATCGACAACGCTGAACACATCCGTGAGCAGCTGGTCTCTGTGCACAATCAGCTCGAAGGGCTGCATGCCCTGCACCGCCGAGATCCGGTGTAGGGCCGCAGATCGAGATCAGGGACTAGGCCTGCTGCAGGGCCGTGGCGGGGCTTGACTTCAGCCCCATTTCCAAGAGCCGGCAGAGGGCATAGGCGCTGGCCAGGGTGGCGGCATGGGCCCTCTGCCGGGGGTTCTCCGCGTGGTTGACCACATAACGGCCCGATGTCTCCCGGTAGATGCGGCAGCCCCCAGCGGTCTCACCCACGTAAGACAAATCAGCCATGGTGCGGCAGCAAAGGATCTCTCCTCTCTAGTCGTGCTCGCTTGGAGCGTCCATGTGCGTGGGTCCACACAACATGCTTTGTTAACTGACGGCCTGGGCTGGACCGTCACCTAGCCGCTCGCCGGGCTGGGGAGCAAGCTGCTGGAGCAATCGGGCTCCCTCGCAGGGCGATTTTCCTTCGAGCTGGGCCTCGCGAATCAGGAGTGGGCAGCCCCCGGTGGCCACAATCAGGCCCAGTTGCGGCGCGATCCCCAACACGGTTCCTGGAGCTGCTGCTCTGGGGCTTGCTCGCGATGGTTCTGGTTCTGATGCCTGATTCGATGGATCAGATGGCGTCGTGCCCCATGGCTCCAAGAGAGGACGCACCTCGGGGCTGAGCTCAGCGCTGAGGCGTTGGATCAAGGGCTCGGTGGCCAGAAGCTTGAGGCGTTTGCCGCGCCAGCTGCTGCAGGCGCCTGGGTAGAGCCCCATGACCCGGCGGTGGAGGGCCAGGGCTGGTTGGCTCCAATCCAGCTGCAGGTCGTCTTTGTTGAGCAGGCGGGCGTAGGTCACACCCGTGCTGGCCTGGGGCTTCACGGCCAGGCGGGCCAGGCGTTCGGCCTCAGCTCCCGGACCGGCGGCCTCGATCATGACCGTGGCCTCTGCCAGCAATTCGGCCGTGAGCGATGCCAACCTGTCTCCAAGCTGATGGGCATTGTCGAGTAGGCCAATGGTTAAAGGTCGCTCCAGCAGCACAGGGCCGGTATCGAGTCCGGCTTCCATGGCCATGATCCCCACGCCGGTGTGGCTGTCGCCCTCGATCAGGCTCCACTGGATCGGTGCGGCACCACGCCAGCGCGGCAGCAGGGAGCCATGGCCGTTCCAGCAGCCCAGTGGGGGCTGATTCAGAACCTCAGGGGGCAGGATTTGTCCAAAGGCCACCACCACCGAGAGATCGGCTCCCAGGCTGGCAAGTTTGGCCTGGGTGGCCTGATCCCGGCGAATGCGCTCGGGGGTGAACACCGGGATCTGCAGCTCCAGGGCCCGGGCCTTGACAGCTGAGGGCACAAGGGCAGCTCCGCGTCCCCTACGTCGATCAGGCTGGGTCACGGCCCCCACAATGCGGTGGCCAGCGCCAACCAGGGCTTCCAGGCTGGGTACCGCGTAGGCAGGGGTACCCCAAAAGATGATGTTGAGCACCAAGACGTGCCCTAGGCCTCGCCGGTGATCGAGAGACCGTCGACCCAGACATGGGGACAGACGCCATCGGGACCCACCTTGGCGGGACCCTCGAAACCGATCAAGGCATTGAGGACGGTGCGGATGTCACCGGCCACCGTGGCGGCTTCGATGGAGATGGTTTCGCCGCTGCGCACCAGCCAGCCGTCGAAGGGGAGCGAAAACGATCCCTGACTGGCTTTGACCCCGGCGTGAAGGGCCGAGAGGGAATCGATCACCACCAGGGGGGAGCCATGGTTGAAGCGATCCAGGCCGAGCTGGCCGGCCAGGCCATCGGCGGCGCTGCCGGCCGGTCCGATCTCGAAGTAGTCGGGACCCACCGACACCTTGGCACCCATGCCGGCATGGCCTGTGGGCCTCACCCCAAAGGCCCGTGCAGTGGCTTCAGAGTGCAGAAAATGTTTCAGCACGCCGCCCTCCAGCAGGGCAAGCCGTTGGGTGGGAGTGCCTTCGCCGTCGAAGGCCGAGGCGCCGATGTTGCCCGGATGCAGGCCGTTGTCATGCAGGTTGAGGAAGGGCACCGCCAGCGGATGGCCGAGGGATTCCCGGCTGCTCAGGCTGACACCGTCGAGGACGGCCCTGGCATTGAACAAGCTGCTAAATGCCCCGATGAGATCGAGAAAGGCCTCCGGGCTGAACACGCAGGTGTAGTGCCCGGTCTCAATGGGGGCGTAGTTGAGGTGGCTGATGGTGCGGAGGGCGGCCTCATCGATGCAGCCGGCGATGTCGAGCTGGTCGGCGCCGTAGGCCAGCCGAACGGCGCCTGCACTCCGGGGTTTGCGACCGGCCTCCTCGGCCCGGGCATAGAGATAGAGACTGGCGGTGCTGAGTGCCTGGTGCCGGCAGGCGCCCTCGCTGTTGAGGTAGAGCCGTTCGCTGCTGCGTTGGGCCAGGCCGTTGTACGGCACGGTCTCAATGGCCGGATGGCGATCAAGCAGCTGCTGTTCGGCGTCTTTGAGGGTGTGGAGCAACGCCAGGATGCTCACGGCGCCATGACGGGGCTGATCGAGGTTCTCGAGCGGCGCTGAGGCCAGGGGAGAGAAGGCGGGGGTGTCGTCGGCGTTGCCGAAGGCACTGGCGTCGCGAGCACCAGCCAAGGCTTTGGCCAGCCCCGCTTCCGAGAGGTCGGATGTGCTGGTGATGCCCACCAGCCCTGCGCTGTTCCAGACCCGCACTGTGATGGCACTGCGCTGGGCCCCTTTCATTTGCTTGGCTTCGCCTCGGTCAACTTGAACCGAAGTGTCAGTGCTGCAGGAAGCACCCAGGTCCCATTGCTGGATTCCGGCTTGCTGGGCCAGCTGTTCAAGCCTGGCGCGCAGATGGTCGGCGTTGAGGGCAGGGGCTTCCGTTGCGGCTGTGCCGGTCATGGTCTCCATCAGCGGCCTCCCACGGTGATCGAATCCACCTTGATGTGGGGCTGACCCACGGTCACGAAGATGCTGCCGCTCACCGAGCCGCAGAAGCCGGCAGCCAGGTCGAGGTCGTTGGCACACATGGAAATCCTGGGCATGACCTCCTTGGCTTCACCAATCAGGGTGGCTCCTTTCACGGGCTTGGTGAGCTGACCGTCTTCGATGAGGTAACCCTCCTCAACGGCGAAGTTGAACTGGCCAGTGGGCCCCACACTTCCGCCCCCCATGGATTTGCAGTACAGGCCACGATCCACTGAGGTAATGAGGTCTTCGGGGCTGTGGGGGCCTGCTGCGATGAAGGTGTTGCGCATGCGGCTGGCGGCCGCAAAGGCATGGCTTTGGCGACGGCCGCTACCGGTGCGGGCATGGCCGGTGCGCCGTTCTCCGGCTCGGTCGCTCAGGAAGCGCTTGAGCACCCCGTTTTCGATCAAGACGGTGCGCTGGGGTTCCATGCCCTCATCGTCCATGGAGAGCGAACCGAAGGCACCATCGCTGAGGCCCTCATCGACGGCGGTGACGGCCTCATGGGCAATCATTTGGCCGACCTTTTCGGCAAATGGTGTGGTTCCGCGCTCCACCTGGGTGGTTTCAAGCAGATGGCCACAGGCCTCGTGGAAGATCACCCCGCCAAAACGGTTGGCCAGGATGGCTGGCATCTGACCGGCCTCCACATAATCGGCGTAGAGCATGGAGGCCACGCTGCTACAGACGTCCTGGGCGGAGGCATCGGCATCCCACTCGCGCAGATCATCGGGGCGATCGGCGGTCCCATAGCGGCGCCCCAGGCCCGCCCGGTGGTCGCCATCGGCGGCCAGCACATTGAGGCCGACCGATTGGTGCAGGCGGATGTCCCGGGCAAAGGTGCCATCACTGGCCGCCACCAACACCTCCTGCCAGTCGCGGGCGTAGCTGCCGCGGCGCACCTGCAGATGACGCCCGTGTTGGTTGAGGCGGGCCGTGCCATTCAGCAAGGAGTCGCTGGCCTCACGCAGCGAAGGGCATCGCTCTAGCCAGGCCTGTTTGGCCAAGGCAAAGTCGCGCAGGGCGGGAAGGCCCTGAAACGACGTGGAAGGCAGTGATGAAACCTGCAGGCCGAGCATGCCCAGAGCCTGCTCGAGGGCTGCCATGAGCCCAAGATCTGACAGGTCGTTGGTGCTGACGAAACCGTCACGGTGGCCGAGAAAGACGCGAATCCCGGCGCCGATCCCGAAGGACGGGCTCACACTGGTCACGTTGTCTTGTTCGGCTAGCACTCCCAGGTGATCGGTACGTTCGAGGAACACCTCAACCAGATCGGCGCCTGCTCC
>CAMDVN010000039.1 GCA_945877595.1 Cyanobium sp. NIES-981
CGATCCGCCGACCTGCCGTGTTCTGGGGCACCAACGGCGCCCGGCGCCAAAGACTGCGGGCCATCAGCACCCGTTCGCCCCGTTCTTCGGCACCGAGGTTGTGAAGCCAGCGTTGCCGCTCGGCATCGCGGCCATCGCTGCGCAGCCATAGCGCGGCACCGGCGTCCAGGGAGCGGCCGATCTGCTCGAGCAGCCAGGTGGTCGGTGCCCCGTAAAGGTGCCCCCAGCCTGGGTGCACGGTGAGTTCAATCTCGTGACCGCCGCCAGCGTGGTCGCCGAGCCATCTCACTGCGGCAACCGCCTCCTGGCGGCTGGGATCGAGGAGCATCCAGCCCTTCGACTGGCTCTGATCAAGTAGGTCTTCGACCCGGCGATCCAAGATCTGTCGCAGCTGCGCCGGACATGCCGCCTGCTCCAGGTGCCAGAGCTGGGGGGCAGTGCGCCGGTTCAAGGGACGCAGCTGGAGATCGGAGGGCTGTTTGTCTTGTTGAATGCAGCCCGACTGCCAAAACCAGAGGTGGTCGTTGCGAAGGGGCTGGAAGCCCTGTTCACGCAACATCGCCATCCGGCCCAGGTCGAGGCTTGAGGCCGACGCCACCCAGCTCGTGGCTCCCTGGGCCCGTTGGATGGCTTCACGCAGGAGCGCTGCGCTGAGGCTGGACCGTAGGTCGGCGCGGGTGGTGCGCAGATGCTGCATCTGCCAGCAGGTGCCGCTGCGGTTGAGCCGGCGACTCACCGCGAGGCCCAACACGGTCTGGCTGTGGGGCGCGAAGGCCACCAGCACCTGGGGCGCCAGCGATTGGCGGTTGGTGATCAGGCGCAATAGCCGCTCGGGCACACCCCACAGCACGGCTTGTTGCAGCACGGCATGAAGGGGCAAAAAAGCCGGATCCCCCAGCAGGGCCAAATGCCAACCGGCCAGGGGTTCGATCCGCCATGGATCGCTCTCAGGGGTTGGCCCAGACGCCTCCCTTGGCAGTGATCTTGGGCTGGATGGAGGGCTCAACATCCAACTAGACGACCCGTTATCACTACTCTATCGGCGCAGAGATCAGCCCTGCTCAAGCAGGCCGAACAATCACCAGGGGGGTTCGCTCATTGGCGTTGCCGGCTGGATTGGGCCCCAAGGCTCGGTTCAACAGGGCTTCGTCGCAACCCCGACTGCTGGCGAGCACCTTGACCCGCCCGAGGTCGTTGACGTCGACCACCGCTACGGCCACCCCGAGGGACGAGGCCATGCGCGCGCAGAAGGCCTCGGGTTGGTGGGGCCCGAGCACGATGGTTTGGTCGTAAGGGGGGGTGGTGCCGGTGATGTCGTCGATCAGGCGGGCTTGATCCCCCGCCAGGCGGTAGAACCCGCCCTTCAGCCCGATCAGTTTCAGGGCCGTTCCGGCCAACCAGGCACAGAGCACCCGGGCCGGGCCCACCACATCAATCAAGCTCTGCAGGCCGCAGGCGGTGGCCAGGCTGCTGGTCGGATGGAACACCCGGCAGAGCAACCTGGCCAGGGTCGATGGCTGCACGGTTTCTGGGTGGTGGTAACGCCCTTGAATGACGGCCAGGGGGGTTTCCCCGATGGTGAGGATGTCGCCGGGTTTCAGTAGCGCTCGGGTGTAGCGCTCAAGGACCGCTTCAGGGTCATCGAGCACGCCCAGCAGGTGGGTACCTACGGGCAGCACCTGACAGCGCTCGCCCTGCCGCCACTGGGCCTGCTCGGGTTGAAGGGGTGTGGGTTTGCGCAGCGGCACCAGCACGCCATCGCGGCGCCACAAACGACCGAACGGTCCGTAGTTGACCCAACGCAACTCAAGCCAGAGGGTGTCGAGCCTGGTGGCTAGGTCGATGCCTGGGGGCCCTTGGAGGTCAATCTGGATGCGTGCCTGGGTGCTCTTGCGTCCCTTGACGATGTAAGCCGCCCAATAACCATCGGCACGAGTCGCTTCATCGGGGTGCTCGGCCTCAATGCGGCAATGGAGCGTCACTCCACTGAGGTCGCCTGAGCCAAGCAGGGTTGGCGATAGAACGATTTCTGGCACCATCACCTCCATGCGGCGATGGGGGTTATGAATCGTGATCACCCCCTCGATGTGGCAGCTTTCAGCACCGCTCTGTACCGCCATCGCCCCAGCGGTGAGCAGCAGCGGTGAGGCAGGCCTGAGCCGGTGCCGCAGTTCGAGAACCAGCACCAACAAACCAAACAACAAGAGGGCGATCAGCAGGACTGCAAGGGGAGGGGCGATGGGCACAGCGAGAGCGACCAGAACGAGGCATGAATCGCCGGAGCGTAATGGGGCCGCTGAACAGCGAAGTTGCCGCGGCTTGAATCCGAGCTGTCGTCAGCAGTGCGTTGGCCGTGATGTGTTGCGCAATTTGGTGATCGCCCTGTTGCCTCTAGTTGGATCGGGCGACCTCCTCGGTCAATTCAAGCTGGCAAAAAAGGCCTTGAACTTCCCCGGCAGAGAGGTAAAACCATTCTGAAAGCTCGTCGGCGACAGTACGAATATGTGCATGGGTCATCTCGATCAGAACTCCAACCTCAATGCCCTAGCCAACCGGAGTGCGGGTGCTCTGGAGTACGCAACCGTTCGGTTTTGACTCCTGCCCCCTTCCCAAAGGGGAAGCGATCGGATATCTTTTTGCCATCCCCAAATGTCATTCCATGCTCACGGGTAGTGAACTCCTGGCCAAGGTCAAGGAGCTCGGCGATGTTTCCAAGTCTGACCTTGTGCGCAGCTGCGGCTATGTCAGCAAAAAGAAGGACGGCTCCGAACGGCTGAACTTCACTGCTTTCTACGAAGCTCTGCTGGAAGCCAAAGGCCTCAGCCTGGGTGACGGTGGTGGTAAGGGACGTGGCAAGGGGGGGCGCACTCTCAGCTATGTGGCCACGGTCCAGGGCAATGGCAATCTCCTGATTGGCAAGGCCTACACAGCGCTGCTTGATCTCAAGCCTGGCGATGAATTCGAGATTAAGCTGGGTCGCAAACAGATCAAGCTCATCCCGGCTGGTGCCGAAGAGGAGTGATTTCGGGACGCGATTTTAGGTCCCGTTTTTTGGTCCTGATTCCAGTGCGTTGATCAAACCCGGGCCTTCGGTCCGGGTTTTTGTCTTCAGTCTGAGGTTTTTGTTGTGCTGGGGCTGCGGAAGGCGCCGTTGGCTTCCATCCAGCACCGGCAATCAAACGGTCGCTCTGCTGAAACAAGGATCTCCTGCGCCAGGGTCGTCGATGCCTGCGTGTGGGGATCCTGTTTGAGCATCTCAGCGCAGTGGTGCACTGAACCCTCGATCTGAGGCCAAGGTGGAGGTGTTGGCTGCGACGGCTGGCATGGGGATGGTGAATCGCTCGATCGAAACGCGTGCCAGCCTGGCTGTGGTGGGCGCCGGGGTTGCTGGTTGTGCCGTGGTGGCCGGCTTGCGGCAACAGGGTTGGCTGGGTTCCCTGAGTCTCTGGGAAATGGGCCGGGGGCCGGGGGGCCGTAGTAGCGCCCGTCGCAGTCGCCAGGATCCTGATCTGCACATCAACCATGGTGCGCCCTGCTTCAACCTCGATTCAGCCGCTTTGGAGCTGGCCCCGCCGCGCTTGCTGAAGCCTCTGCTGGCGGGGGGATGGATTGAGCCATGGTGTGGGGTGATGGCCTCCCTGGGTGTGGATGGATCCCTGCATCCACCCCTGGATAGCCCTCTCGGGCGGGGCCAGTTGTTCCAGGGCCGTGGGGGAATGGACCAACTGTGTGGAGGTTTGCTGGCCCTGGGCGATCAGTTGGGCCCTCCCATTGAGCGCCATTTTGGAACCCTGGTGCGTCACTTGAGCGTCACTCCTGCTGGTCGTTGGCGCCTCCAGGACGCCGGAGGCCAGCTCTTGGATGAGGTCGACTGGCTCGTGCTGAGCAGCACCCTGTTGGCCCATCCCCGCGCGTTACTGGTGTTGGGCTGGCAGGTTATCCCGCTGCTGGAGGTGGCCCGGCAGCTGCAGGATCCCCAGCTCGACCATGCCTTGGCGACGATCGGATCGATTCGGAGTGTGGCGCGCAGCGCCTTGTTGTTGGTGAGCGGGGCCGATGCGGCCCGCCATTGGCAGCAACTGCCGTTTCGACTGCTTGAGTTTGATCCCCCCGCCCAGCAGCGTTTCGGCCTGTCACGGCTTTCCATTCAACCCCTTGAGGACGGCCGCTGCGTTGTGGTGGCCCACTCGAGCACGGTGGTGGCGGAGGAACATCTCGGGGTCTACGGCTCCCGTTCGGCGATCGCTCTCCAGCTCGGTGCCGGGGGTGCCGGTGAGCGGGAGCAGCAGCTGATCGCCTGGCTCAGCGAGGCGTTGCAGCAGGCCCTGGCTGATCATTTGGAGCCTGGTTTGATTGGGGCCGCCGATCGTCAGCTGATGCGCTGGGGGGCCGCCTTTCCACTGCAACCGGGCCTGCCCGATGCGTTGCAGCTGTGTGCCGGCAGCCGGATCGCTTTCTGCGGTGATGCGATGGCGGGACCCGGCTTTGGTCGAGTGGAGGGGGCTTGGCGCAGCGGTGAAGCGCTGGCCGCCTCCCTGCTACCCCATCTGCAGGGGCGCGCGCCTACACCAGTCCCGCGGGCTGCACCAAGCGGTCAAAATCCTCAGGGCTGAGCTCACCGAGCACCAGGGCCGCTTCACGCAGGCTGAGTTGGTTCTGATGGGCGTGCTTCGCAATGGAGCAAGCCCGGTCGTAGCCGATGGCCGGGGTGAGAGCCGTGACCAGCATCAAGCTCTGATCGAGCAAGGTCGCAATTCGGGTTGTATCGGCCTGCAGGTCCTCCAGGCAAAACTGCCGAAAGCCGGTGCAAGCCCCAGCCAATAGCTCGATGCTCTCGAGCACGTTGTGGGCGATCACTGGCTTGAACACGTTGAGTTCGAGATTGCCTTGGCTGGCGGCCAATTGAACTGCGGTGTTGTTGCCCATCACTTGCACGGCCACCATGCTGACGCTTTCGCATTGGGTGGGGTTGACCTTGCCGGGCATGATCGAGGACCCCGGTTCGTTTTCCGGCAGGATCAATTCACCCAGGCCACAACGGGGTCCACTGGCCAGCCAGCGAATGTCGTTGGCGATCTTCAGCAGCGAGCCGGCGAGCACCGTGAGGGCTCCGTGGGCCGCGGCCAGGGGTTCATGCCCGGCCAGGGCCTGAAACTTGTTGGGGGCACTGGTGAACGGCAGCTCCAGGCGTTGGACTAACCGTTCAGCCACGGCGGCACCGAAGCCTTGCGGTGCATTGAGGCCGGTGCCTACGGCCGTTCCACCGATGGCCAGCTGGTGCACCTGGGGCAAGCTGGCTCGCAGGGAATCCAGACCCAGCGCGAGCTGGGCCGCATAGCCACTGAATTCCTGACCCAGGGTCATGGGAACCGCATCCTGCAGATGGGTGCGTCCGATCTTGATGATCGAAGCAAAGGCGGAAGCTTTGACCTGCAGCGCGGCCTGCAGCGCTTCCAGGGCTGGGATCAGCCGCTGCTGGAGCTCCCGCGCCACGGCGATGTGGAGGGCGGCTGGGAAGGTGTCATTGCTCGACTGGCTCAGGTTCACATGGTCGATGGGATGAACCGGGCTCTTGCTGCCGAGCACGCCACCGCATGAGGCGATCGCGCGGTTGGCGATCACTTCGTTGATGTTCATGTTGGTTTGGGTGCCCGAACCCGTCTGCCAAACCTTCAGTGGAAATTCAGCATCCAAAGAACCGCTGGCCACCTCCTCTGCAGCCGCCACAATCAGGCATGCGAGCTCTTGGCTCAGCCTGCCCTCAATCTGATTCACTTCAGCGCAGGCAGCCTTGAGCTCAGCAAAAGCATGAATGAGGACCGATGGCATGGTCTGGCCAAACGGGAAGTAACGCAGTGACCGCTGGGTCTGGGCTCCCCAGTAATGGCTGGCTGGTACCGCCAGCGCACCCATGCTGTCGGTCTCGGTGCGCATGGCCGGAACCCCCGTCGGGTTCATGGCTGCACCACCGTTCATGGCTGCACGACCTCGGTGTTGAGTTCGTTGAAACTCATCGTGGTGCCCACGGCGCCACCCTCGGGCAGGGGAATGCCGGTCGCCTGGCTGATGGCCGGATTGAGTTTGGCAAGGCTCACCTGGCCGGTGGCATCCAGCAACACCTCGCCGTTGCTGTCAAAGACCACCACCTGGGGTATCACGCCTTTCCAGTAGTGGGCGGGGTCGCTCCGACCTTGGTCGGGGCGGTTCTGGAGGGGGTCAGTGGTGAGAGGGATCAGCTCGACCTTGTTGCCCCACAGCCTCTGCAGCTCTGAGACCACCGGGGCAAATTGTTTGCTCGCGGCGGCGTCATCGAGGTAGTAGACGACGACTGCTGGTCGGTGCTGGGCCATGGCCTGCTCCAGGGTGCCGCGGGGGGGTACCAGGGAGCCATTGCCGGCATACAGGGCATAGATGTTGCCGTCATAGCTATTGGTGGTGAGGGCGGCCTGTGCCGGCGTCACGCCCAGACCAAGGCCCAGACCAAGCATCAACATCAGCAGAACCAGCAACCCGGGCAACTTGTCTAACCAGGGCCGGTTCGACGTCGGGCAGGTTTTGGAATTCAGCGGCGGCAACGGCAAGGCTCACAATGAGCGGATCGAGCCATTGTGGCCTTTGACCACCGTGAGACACAGCCTCACAGCGAGAGACAGCCTCATGGTGAGAGACAGCCTCACGGTGAGAGTCAGCCTGGATCCATCAGCTGCGGCTCACGCTGCGGCCCATGCCTTGCAAGATGCCGCGACCGATCAGCCCGATCGCCCGACCCAGCACCTGGGTCAGCACCACAACCAGCACGTTGCCGAGTCCCTTAATCAGACTCTGCAACTGAGGAGCCACGGCATCCCGCGTTTCCAGGGCCAAGGTGACCAGTTGCTGTCCGAAGCTGAGCTGACGCAATTCCTGATCCCGCGGTTCGGTGCAGGGTGCCAGCAGGATGGCTCCTTGTTGAAGTTCAAGCAGCAGCCGGCGGCTTTCGTAGAGGGCCACAGGGCGTTCAAACCAGTCGTTCCAGCGCTGTTGGGCGTTGAGTTGGTTGCGTAGGCGCTCCAGGTTGCGGGTGGCCAGTAGGTCGGGCACCAGCAGGTAACGGCGCAGCTCCGGCCAGGCAGCACAGCTGCCCAGCACCTGGGCACTCACCTGCTCGGCGTTGCGCAGCAGCCAGTTGCACACCAGCCGTTCCAGCTGGAGCACGGCCAGGGGTTCATCCGGGGCGAGGAGCTGGCCGTCGACCAGCAGCGGTTGTCCGAGCACGAGGGCGGCGAGCATCGGATGTGGATCGGGCAGTTCGGGATCGCTGATGCTGAGATTGCTGTTGCGCAGCAGGGTTTCGGCTACCGGGCGCAGTTGGCCCTCCTGGGGCAGCCGAACATAGGGACTGGCCATGCGGCGCAGGGCCTGCTCCCGCAGTTCGGGCTGAAGTGCCAACCAGTGGTGGCGCAGCTCTGCAGGCAGGGGTTGGTCGGCGCCGAGGCGAAGCCGCAGCAGCTCGAGCTGGTCCAGTAGGGCCAACAGGAGGTCGCTGCGACGCTCGCGATGCAGACCCTCCATGGCCATCAACTGGCCGCTGCGGTTGACCAGTCCCGTTTCAATGCGTTCCCGCAGGCGCTGTTGGATGGCGGTCCAGGTTCCCTCGGCCGTGCGCCGGGCCAGGGTGATTTGCGTTGGCGGTCGGGCCCGATCGGCGCCACCGCTGCGATCGGGCCCACCGCCGCGGTCGGCGCCACCGGGGCTGCTGCGGTTCGCGGCGGTGTCGAGAGTGCTGAGCGTGGTGGCCGAGGGTTCAGGAAGCTCACCCCAGGCAAGACTGACTGGTCCCCAGAGCCACAACAACAGGGTGCGGGCGGCGTTGAGTTCGCGCAGCCGACCCTCCAGCACCAGCACCAGCAGGAGCTGGCTGGAGGCGTCTTCAAGCAGGGCGCGGCAGGCCTGTAGATCCCTGTCGATCTGTTGCAGGCCACTGATCAACAACAACTGCCCCATGCCCAGGGTTGGGCTCGCTGGGGGCGATGGTGCGGCAGAGACCGTGCCTTGCAAGTCGACCACCCGACCTCCCGCCAACAGGGTGGTGATCGCCTCGAGCAGCGCGAGGTGATCGGGATTTTCGATCAGACCAGCTGCCGGTAGTGCGAGCAGCTGGTCGCGGCTCAGGCGTACCCCGCCGGGCAGCACGATCAACAGCGGTGCCGGTTGCCAGTGATCGCTGAGTTGGTGGGCCTCCCGCCATAGCGAGCTCGGCTCAATGCTCGTCTCGGGGTGCCAGAGCACCAGCTGGGGTGGCCCCTCCAGGTCGGTGGGCGCCGTTGCGACCCGGTAGTGATGGGGAGGTTCCCGCAGCAACCGGGCTAAACCCTCCCTCAGGAGCGGTTCAGCAAACAGCAACAGCTGCTGGCTCACTGGAAACAACGCTCAATTGCTCCAACCGTACCGGCTATGGCCAGAATTTCCAGGGGTTCAGCGAGGCCGGCCGGTGAGGTGCAGGGTGTAGGCCTCGATCTGGAAGCCGGTGTGAGCTTCGATTCGCTGCAGCAGCTCAGCTGGCAACTCCACGTCAAGGTCCTGAATGTCTCCTGAATCGAGGCAGGTGAGATGGCTGTGGGGATCGCTGCGATAGCCGTAGAGCCGGCCGCTGGCCCGGTCGAGGCATTCGATCACTCCGGCCGATTGAAGAGCTTCGAGATTTTGATAGACGGAGGTATGGCCGATGTTGCGACCAAGGTTGTTGAGTTTTTCAAAAATATCGCGGGCGCTGAGATGGGATTTCTCGCTCCAGAGCAGATCAAGCACCATCCGGCGCTGTTTGCTTAACCGCATCCCCAGCTCACGGCAACGCCGGTAGACCGCATCGAGGCGAAGCTCTGGATTGCCGCAGTCACTGCTACCGGAATCCAAAGGATGGACTGCAGTGGGCTGAGGAACCTGGGGAACCTCAGGAACGGCGGATGTGGTGCCCACGCAACGCACCGAGAGAGGCAGTTCTCTTTTATAGATCAACTCGCACGGTTTCGTGTAGGGCCGGTGGGAGCGGGCGTCAAGGTGGGCGGGCGCTTGGCTGTTCTGTTCAGGCGATGGAAGCGCTGAATGGTGGCTGCTGGGAATCCAGCAGCCGGCCCTCGCCGACGGCCTCGAGGGCTTCAGCCAGATCAACGCGGCCGTCGTAGAGCGCTCGGCCCACAATCACCCCCTGCACCCCCAGCGGTTCGAGGGCCAGCAGTGATAAGAGGTGCTCGAGGTTGCCGATCCCCCCTGAGGCGATCACCGGCACGCTGCTGGCCTCGGCCATGGCGCGAAGGGCCTCGAGGTTTGGGCCGGCCAGGGTGCCATCGGTGGCGATGTCGGTGCTGATGATCGCCGCAATGCCGCTTCCCCCCAGGCGGCGGGCCAGGTCGGTGGCCTTCATGCTGCTGGTTTCAAGCCAGCCTCTGGTGGCCACGAGGCCTGCTTTGGCATCGATGCCCACCACCACCCGTCCGGGGTGGCGACGTGCCAGCTGGGCCACGAGCTCGGGCTGCTCGATCGCCGCCGTGCCCAGAATCACCCGATCGAGCCCAAAGTTGAGCAGGTCTTCGGCTCGCTGGGCTGTGCGCACGCCGCCGCCGAGCTGCACCGGGATCTCTAGTGCTGCTGTGATCGCCTTGACGGCGGCATCGTTGATCGGCTCTCCACTTTTGGCGCCATCGAGGTCGACCAGGTGCAGGCGTTGGGCACCTTGGCGCTGCCAGCTGAGCGCCTGCGCCACCGGATCGTCTCCGAAGTGGGTGACCTGGCCGTAATCGCCCTGGTGGAGTCGCACGCAGTGACCGCCCAGGAGGTCGATGGCCGGAATCACCTGCATGGGGTTTGCTCTGACGTGCTGCTGGCCAGGCTGCCAGATCCGGCGTCGATCCAGAGAGCCAGGCCACCGCCCCGGCCCCGGGCGGCAAGCCAGCGGCCTGGGCCTTCGCCAAGCAGGCCGCTGCCAATGAGCGCAAAGAAGGGCTGACGCCGCGGTTGCGCTGGCGGCAATGGCCGGCTCCACAGCGTTCGATCGCCTAACAGCAGCTTCAGGCGCTCAAAACTGAACAGCAGCAGCGGCCTGGTCCCCTGCAAACGACCGGGGCCGCTGAAACAGAGCTCCAGGGCACCCAGCCGCACCCGGTTGTGCAACTGCAGCCCGCCCTGCACGGCGTCACGACTGCTGGCCTCGATCAAGAGCTCGGCTCCCAGGCTCCGCAGCAAGGCTCCATTCAGGGGGTTGGCATTGGAGCGCCCCTTGCCCCAGACCTCCACGAGCCGCCACCGGCCGAGCAGCTCGCTGGTTCCAAGGCCGGAGCAGCTGGAGCGTTTTTGGCGGCAGTGGCGCTCGAGCTCCAGCAGGGCAGGGCCATCGGGGTGGTCCATGGCAGGAGCAGCGAGCGCTTGAATGAGGTCAGTCTGGGCGGCCCAGGGGGCCAACGCGCATGCAGATCCTGGTGATGGGTGGTACCCGCTTCGTGGGCAAACCGCTGGTGGAGCAGCTGCTGGCGGCGGGCCATAGCCTCAGCCTGTTCACCCGGGGCAAGAACCCCGTGCCGGCAGCGGTTGAGCATCTGGTGGGTGACCGCAGCAACGCCGATTCCCTGGCCCAGCTGCAGGGCCGCTCCTTTGACGTGATCGTCGACAGCTCGGGGCGCAATTGCGACGATTCCCGCGCTGTGATCGAGCGCACCGGTGCTCCCAGCCATCGCTTTGTGTACGTGAGTTCGGCCGGGGTGTATGCCGATAGCGACCTCTGGCCGCTGGATGAGACCAGCCCCACTGACCCAGCCAGTCGCCATGCCGGCAAGGCCGAAACCGAAACCTGGCTGCGGCAGCAGGGCATCCCCTTCACCAGCTTCAGACCCACCTACATCGTGGGACCTGGCAATTACAACCCGGTTGAAAGCTGGTTCTTTGACCGCATCGTGCACGGCCGTCCGCTGCCCTTGCCAGGCGATGGCAGCACCATCACCCAGCTGGGGCACGTGGGGGATCTGGCTACGGCGATGGCCCGCAGCATCGAGGTGGATGCCGCCGCCAACCGCATTTACAACTGCACCGGCAGCCAGGGGGTCACCTTCAAGGGGTTGGTGCATGCCGCTGCTCGGGCCTGTGGCAAAGACCCTGCTGCAGTTGAGATTCGTAGCTTTGATCCTGCCGGGCTTGATCCGAAAGCGCGCAAGGCCTTCCCGCTGCGGTTGGCCCACTTCCTCACCGATACCCATCGGGTGCGCCGGGAGCTGGCCTGGGAGCCGGCCTTTGACTTAGAGGCCACCCTGATCGATAGCTACCAGCACGATTACGTTCTGCGCGGGCCCACCAGCCCCGATTTCAGCGGCGATGCTGCCTTGATCGGGCCCTGAGTTGCCTCAGTTGTACGGCACTTGTGTACGGCACTTGGGTCTGTTCAGGTCACCCAGGGCCTTTGCAGGGACTCAATGTTTTGGTACGAACTCTGTGTCTTGGTACGGATTCAGTGTCTTGGTAAGAACTCATTGTCTTGGTAAGAACTCAGCGTCTTTGCAAGTAGCGCAGGGCTGAGCTGAGTGCCAGCAGCAGAGAGGGCCAGAACAACCACCAGCCGATGGCGTGGAGGAGGTTGGCGGTGCCCCAGCCTGGTGGCCAGAGCAGCAGCAGCAGGCTGACGAACTGCACCACGGTCTTGGCCTTGCCAGCGCGGGAGGCGGGGGCTCCACCGATCGCTTCAGAGCGCCAGCCGGTGATCAACAACTCGCGGGCCAAGAGCAGCCAGATGGCCCATAGCGGCAGGATGCCCGCGGCCCCTAGCCAGAGCAGGGGGGCGGTGATCAGGATTTTGTCGGTGAGGGGATCGAGGCGGGCCCCCCACACCGAGCCACCGCCAGCGCGGCGGGCCAGCACGCCATCGAGCCAGTCGCTCAGGCCGCCGATCAGCAGCAGGCCCCAGGCCCATGGCCGCTGATCTGCCGTGAGGGCCAGGATCAGCGGCAAACCCAACAGGGCCCGGCCCACGGTCAGACCGTCGGCGGCGCGCCGCATGCGAGAAGGACCCATGGTGACCAGGCAAGCTCGGCCCCACAATGGATCCAGTTGATTCCCCCTGCCCGTGGTGCTGCAGCCTGTCTCTGCCGTGATGTCGACTCCGGTGTTGAGCGTGACGGCCGCGTCGCCCCTCCAGGAGGCGGTTCAGCTGATGAGTGATCACCACGTCAGTGGCCTGCCGGTGGTCGACGCGATGGGGGTGCTGGTGGGCGAGCTCACCGAGCAAGACCTGATGGTGCGGGAAAGCGGCTTTGACGCCGGCCCCTACGTGATGCTGCTCGATGCGGTGATCTACCTCCGCAACCCCCTCAACTGGGACAAGGAGGTCCACCAGGTGCTCGGCAGCACCGTGGGCGATGTGATGAGCACCACGCCCCACAGCTGCAGCGGCGAGCTGCCTCTGCCTGCGGCGGCCAAGCAGTTGCACGAGCGCAGCACCCAGCGGCTGTTTGTGCTCGATGCCGAGCGCCATCCGATCGGGGTGCTCACCCGCGGCGACGTGGTGCGGGCCCTAGCCGCGGCCGGTGAGGCCTAGGGCAAGGGTGGCGGCAGGGCGGGCGCAACGGGTGCGCTGCGAACAACCGGCGTCGCCTTCGCTGCCATCTCGGTCGCATGGATTTCAGTTGCATGGACCTGGGTTGCATGGATCTGGGTTGCATGGATCTGGGTCGCAGTTGGCGGCTCTGGTGTTGCCGGTAACGGCGGCGGGGGTAACGGCGCTTCGGTGGCGCTGAGCGTTGCGGGGTCTGCCGGCAGTTCCATCCCCTTGGGCAGCAACAGTGGGGGTGGGAGATCGCGTGGCAGGTCGAGCTCGCCGAGGGCTGGTTGGGGCTTGGCCTGGGCATTGCCCTCATCGGCCTGACGCTGGCGCAGGGCCAGGGGGTCGGCGCTGATCGGCGGCTCCCGCAGCGGTGCCTTGTCGCCGGCCTGCTTGGGATCGGCGGGATTGCGGGGGGCCCAGATCAGCCGAGCGATCGGTTCGACCCCTTGCTCCATGACCCGGTTGAGGCCTGCCAGGGCCCGGTCGAGCACCTGGCCCGCCAGGCTTTGACCGCACTGCAGTGGGTGGCTGCAGCGCTGCTCAGCGGCGGCGGCCGAAGCGGCGCCCAATCCTGCCAGCAGGGCCCCTTGCAGTGGCTGGGGCCGGCGGCTGAGCCTGAGCAGGTAGGGCACATGCACAAAGCTGGTGGCCCCGCCGCTGATCCAGTTGGCATCCGACTGGCTGAAGCCCTTCTGGCCCGGAATGATCAGCCGGCTCTTGGAGGCATGGTCGGGGAGGTAGGCAGCGCGCAGGCCCCGCTGCCGAGCCAGGGCGCGGGTTTGCTCGAGGGTGAGGCCGTCGCGGCTCATCAGCACCTCAATGCGGCCATCGCGGCGCAGGCCGATCACCATGCGAATCCGCGGCAGAAAGTAGCGAATTTGCTGGCCCATGCTGATGCTGTAGGCGCCCTTGTAGGCAGCAGGGGGAGATTCCAGGTCGTTGTAGACGCTGTGCAAACCGCCGATGAAGCTGTCAAAGCGTCGAGCCCGTTCGGGGGTGAGTTCGCCGTAGCCGAACTCCACGCCGCCGTCGCGCCGGATTCCCACAAAGGCCCGTTGGCGTGCGGCGGTGCGGTTGCGTCCTCGCCAAACCTGCTCGCCAAATTTCAGGTCGCCCAGGGGCACCGTGATCTCGCGGCCGCCATCGGCATGGCGTTCGTACATCGGCCCCGATACGAAGCCCAGGGCGCCGCGATCGGCATAGGCCGCCTGTTCCCGGTCCCAGCCTTCGAATAGATCGACACGCACCTCGCGGGGATCGAAATCGAGCGCAAAGGCTTCGCTGTCTTCGCGGTAGCGGAAGGGTTGGGCGTCGGCGGTGGTGAGCAGGGGCGCACCTGCCTTCGACAGGTCTTCTGGGATGGGGGGGGCAACCGCCACCAGAAAAGCCAGGGTCCCCATCGGCAGGGCCAGGCTCAGGGTCCGCTTGCGGCGCCAAAGCGGACGCCTTGGTTTCAGGCGGCTAAGGGAGGCTGGTGATGCTGATTCCACGCCACGATGGCCCCGTCGGCCACCAGCCAGATCTGCTCACGTTGGGAGCAGGGGTGCCCGCCCGTCAAGCAACCAAAGGCTGGTAGGGCGAGCCGTTGCTGGCGGCGGTCGTAGGCAAAGCACGGCAGCCGCAGCCGGTCGACCCCCTGGCCCACCTGGGCCACCGGGTGGAGGTGTCCGCAGAGGTTGAGCAAACCGTCCTGTGGCTCGGGGTGGTGGCTGAGCCACAGGGACCCCAGACGCAGGGACTCTTCCTGCGGTAAGTCGGCGATCCAACTGCCTCGCTCGTGGTTGCCGCCGATCAGGCGCAGGTTGCAACCGAGCAGATCCGGAAGGGCTGCCAGTTTGTCGCGCAGCTCGGCGGTGAGGCCCAAACGGCTGTGGATCAGATCACCCAGCACCAACAGCTGTTGCGGCCGCCAGCTTGCAGACAGCTCCAGGAGGGCATTGAGGGTGGCGGCATCCCCATCGCTCGGCAGGGGAATGCCATGGGCCTGGAAGGTTTCGGCCTTGCCGAGGTGCAGATCGGCCACGAGCAGGGTCTGCTCCTGGGGTACCCAGATTGCCTTGGCCCCCAGCAATTCGAGTGGCTGGCCTTCCCAGGCAAACGGCAGCGAGAGCATGGCCCAGCCCAGATCGATCACAGTGCACCATCATCAGGTGATTAGTCACTGCCGGATTTGGCAGCCAGCAGGTTGGCACTGAGGGCGAGCAACAGCACACTCACGCTGAAGATCAACAGGTTTTGCCCACTGTTGA
Source organism: Cyanobium sp. NIES-981 (assembly GCA_945877595.1). Taxonomy (GTDB): domain Bacteria; phylum Cyanobacteriota; class Cyanobacteriia; order PCC-6307; family Cyanobiaceae; genus RGUW01. The sequence goes on from CAMDVN010000039.1 coordinate 14,809, forward strand.
TCGGGAACTGCAGCATCTCTTTGAACCCAGCCACGATCAGTGCCACCACGATCACCTTGACCAGCTTCTGCTTGAGTTCCTCAAGACTGCGGATGTCAAGCAGGCTTGATTTTCTGCCACTGTCTTGATCTTGGGCTGGATCGATTTGTGAAATCAACAGCTCGTAGACGCCGTAGCCAAAGATCAATATGGCAATGCCGATTAAATATAGATCGATCCCGCCCACAATTTTGCCAAGTACTTTGGCGATTTCCTGTTCTTCGACGGCTGTGAAAATTGTGCTCACCGCCTTGAAGATCTCACTGGTGCCACAGATGAAGGCCACGGCGGTACTCACCAGGCTCATCACCACCGGTACGATGGCAATGAGGCGGACTCGCCACAGCCATGTTTCGATCCAGCGCTCGATCTGTTTGGCGCGGCGCCCACGGTGCGTTGAGGACATGGCCTCGGGCCTGTGATTCACGGCGTGCTGCCTGAAGGCATTCGTTTGGCTTGGCTGAGTCTGTCAGCTGTCCTGGGCCCAAGCGGTGCGCTAGACGCCAGACACTGCACAAGTCTGGCTTGCCCAGGGCAGCCGTGGCTGCACCAACGGGGGCCTGTCTGCGGCCATAATCACCCCAATTGACCATCCACCGTGGCAGCGATGACCCTGGCTCTGCTGATTGCCCTCGCCGGTTCCCTGGCGTTGATGACCGTAATTGTGAAGCGCTTGGAGCGGGCCAGCTGATTGGATTGTTCAGGCTTCAGCTCGTTGGGCATCGGCTTTGATTCGTGTGAGCCGATCGAGTAGCGATTCATTGCTCATTCGGGAGTTCAGGCGCTCCGCCAGCAGGGGAAAGGCCAAGGGGCCAGGTCTTGCGATGCGCTGCACCATCAATCGGCAATCAGCAAGCCTCTTGAGGGCAGTCTCAAGTCGTGGCAAGTCCAGCTGCGTCTCAAGCACCTCCCGCCGGGCCTGAAGCAGTAGCAAGCTCGTTGGTTCATGCCGCTCGAAGACGTCAAAGAGCAGGGCGGCACTGATCTGGAGTTGACCACCGCTTTTTCCCTGACCCGGGTAGCCGTTGGTGATCAGTCCGGCAATCTGGGCCAGGCTTCGAAAGCGGCGCCTGCAGAGCTCCGAAAGGTTGATGGCGCGCTCCAGATCGACGTCAAGCTGCTCGGCGTCGAGCAGGGTTTTGCCATGGAGTTCCATCAAGGTTTCAAAGGGATAGCCCTTAGGCGCCAGCAACTCAAAGCCGTAGTCGTTCACCGATACGGTGATCGTGCTGGCTTGTTGACGGGCCAGGCGCCACGCCCACAGAAAGCCAATGCCCTCGTGCACGAATCGCCCTTCAAATGGATAGGCGTAGAGGTGGCTGCCTTCGCGGCTGTGGCACACCTCCACCAGAAAATCATGCTGGCGAGGCAGGACTGAAAGGTCAGCCTGCCGTCGCAGCAGCGGTTCAAGTGCCTGCAATTCCGGGGTATCGAGCTCCGTGCCCCCTGCCAGGGCGCGGGCGCAGCGGTCGACCTCCTGGCGCAGGTGTGTGCTGAGCAGATCGGAGATTGCCATCTGGCCCCCGGCCCAGGCCGGCACAGTGTTGCTCTTGCGGCTGGTGGCCTTGACCAGGGCGGTCATCTCCCGCAACCGCACAAATTGGAGCTGGCGGCCGGCAAAGAAAAAGACATCGCCAGCTTTGAGCCGGCCGATGAACGTTTCCTCCACATGGCCGAGCACGGCACCCCGCACAAAGCGCACGGTGACGGCGCGGTCGGCGGTGATCGTGCCGATGTTGAGGCGATGCAGTCGGGCGATGGGCTTGTCGCTCACCCGGTACAGGCCTGGATCATCGCCGCAGGGCTCGAGTTTTCGGTAGCGGGGATAGGCGCCGAGGCAGTCGCCGCCATGTTCGAGAAAGCGCAGGCACCACTGCCAGTCGGCATCGCTGAGCTGGCGATAGCTCCAGGCCGTCCGCACGGCCACCAGCTCGGCGTCTGGCCTTAAGCCGGGGCCGCAGGCCAGGGTTACCAAGTGCTGGAGCAGTACATCGATCGGAGCCTTCGGTGGCGTGCGGGTTTCGACCAGTCCGGCGGCCAGGCCCCGTCGCATGGCGCTCACCTCAAGCAGCTCCAGGGCGTTGGTGGGCATGAACAGCACGAAGGAGGTGCCCCCTGGGCTGTGGGCACTGCGACCGGCACGCTGCAGCAGCCGGGCCAGATTCTTGGCGCTGCCGATCTGAACCACCCGCTCCACGGGCTGAAAATCGACCCCCAGATCCAGGGAGCTGGTGCACACCACCCAGCGAAGAGACCCGCTTTTGACGCCGGCTTCGATCGCCTCGCGCTCGGCGCGGTCGATGGCGCTGTGGTGCAGGGCCATGGCGCCCTCCATCTCGGCACAGGCGTAGCGCAGGCACTGATGCCAGCGCTCGGCTTGGTTGCGGGTGTTGGTGAACAGCAGCGTCGAGATCCCTGGATCGAGGGCGGCCACCAACTCCTCATGCATGCGCAGCCCCAGGTGACCGGCCCAGGGAAAGCCGTCGATCGAATCGGGCAGAAGGCTGCGAATCGTGGTGGTGCGCTCGATCGGGGCGGTGATCAGGCGAGGTTCTTCAGCGCAGGTGCCCACGGCGGCCCGGGCGGCCTCGGCCAGGTTGCCAATCGTGGCGCTGATTGCCCAGGTGCGCAGGCCGGGCCTCAGTTGGCGCAACCAGCTGAGGCAGAGCTCGGCCTGCACGCCGCGCTTGCTGCCCATCAGCTCGTGCCACTCATCAAGCACCACCGCCTGCAGACTTCCAAATAGCTCTTGGGCCTTCGGGCCCGCCAACAGCAGGCTCAGCGATTCGGGGGTGGTGATCAGGATCTGGGGTGGCGAGCGCAGCTGGCGCGTTCGCTCACTGCTGGCGGTGTCGCCGTTGCGGATCCCCACCCGCAACGGCCAGTTCATCGCCTCGATTGGTTCGCTGATTGCCAGGGCCAGGTCACGGCTGAGGGCCCGTAGTGGCGTGAGGTAGAGGAGCCGCACGCCTGAGGGTGTGCCTTCGGTCAGCAGTGTGGCTTCGGCCAGCAGCTCGGCGATCGGTGCCATCACGGCGGCGTAGGTCTTGCCAGAGCCTGTGGGCACCTGGATCAGGCCGCTGTTGCCAGCCAGATAGGCCTCCCAGCACTGGCGCTGGAAGGCCAGGGTCCGCCAGCCTTTGCGGGCAAACCAAGCTTCGATCGGGGCGAGGGTGGGATTCTTTGCGGCCTGGGCAGCTGCCATGGGGCTGGTGTGGCTCATGGCGCCCTCTCCAGCATCACCAGGGCATGGGCGAGGGTGTCGGCTTCGCTCGCGGGCTTGTCGCGGCGCCAGCGGCTGATCCGGGGGAAGCGCACGGCCATGCCGCTTTTGTGGCGGCTCGAGCGTTGCAATCCCTCAAAGGCCAGTTCAAACACCTGCTCTGGCTGCACGGCCCGCACCGGCCCGAAGCGTTCGGTGGTGTGGCGGCGGATCCATTGGTCGAGGGTGGTGATCTCGCTGTCATTGAGGCCTGAGTAGGCCTTGGCGAAGCTCACCAGTTGCCCTTGGCCATCCCAGAGGCCAAAGGTGTAATCGGTGAACAGGTTGGCGCGGCGACCGCTGCCCGCCTGGGCATACAACAGCACCGCATCGAGGCGGTAGGGCTCTTGCTTGTGCTTCCACCAGTGGCCGCGTCGGCGGCCGGCCAGGTAAGGAGATTCGGCGGCCTTGAGCATGAGCCCCTCGGCGCCGGTGCTGCTGGCCTGCTGGCGGAGGGGCTCCAGTTGGTCCCAGGTTGTGAGCGGCAGCAGCGGCGAGAGGCGCAGACGCCCGGCTCCAGGGGTGGCGGCCGCCGCCCGGAGCGGCTGGATCAACTCCTCCAGGGCGGCGCGGCGTTGGCGCAGGGGCTGCTGGCGCCAGTCGTTGCCGCCCAGCTCGAGCAGGTCGTAGGCCACAAAAGCGGCCGGACAGCTCGCCAGCAGCGTGCGCCCTGGGGCTTTGCGTCCGAGCCGCCGCTGCAGCTCTTGGAACGGGGCCGGACGATCAGCGGCCTCGGGCCACACAATCACTTCGCCATCGAGCACGGTGCCATCGGGCAAGGCGGTGGCGGCGTTGATCAGTTCGGGAAAGGTGGCGTTGATCAGCTCTTCGCCGCGGCTCCACAGGAAGGCTTCGCCGGCGCGGCGGATCAGCTGGCCGCGGATGCCGTCCCATTTCCATTCAGCCAACCAAGCACTGGCGGCACCCGGTAGCGGTGAGGGTTGGTTGCCTGCTGAAGTCTCCAGGGCTGGGTCTGTGGGTTGGCATGCAGGAGTCGCCGCCTCGAGAGGCGACGCCAGAAAAAAGGGATAGGGACGGCTGGGCAGCAGCTCCACCTGCTCGCCACTGGCCAGCAGGGCAGTGAAGGCAGCAGCGCTGGGCTGAAAGCCCCCCATCAACCGGTGCTGCAGCACCGCCTGCTCGAGACCGCTGCAGCGGGCTAGGGCGCGCAGCACCAAGCCCTGGGCCACGCCCACCCGCAGGCCGCCGGTGAGCAGTTTATTGGCAACCAGCAGTTCACCGTAATTGAGGCCCTGCCAGAGCCTCTGCACGGCCTGGGCCTGCTCGGCCCCCTCGAGGGCGGCGGCCTCCGGTAACAACCGCGTGAACCAGTGGTGCAGGGGTTGGGCCGCGGGACTCTGGGGGTTGCCGGGACCCTGGGGGGGGAGCGCTGCGGCCGTCAAGGGCCCAGTCGCCAGCTGCTGCCAGAGCAGCGCAATGGTTTCGGCCGAATCACCCACGTGGGCGTAGCACGCCTCAAACAACCAGTCCGGCAGGCTGGAGCCCTCCAGGCAGATCTGGCGCAGCCGGCGCGCGGTGATCAGCCGGCGCCCCTGTTTACCGAGCAGCACATGCAGGGCCCAGGCGGCATCCTCGGGATCGGCGGCGGCCAGATAGGTCGCTAGGGCTTCCACCTTGGCGCCGGTGCCGTGGCTGGCATCGAGCTCGCCATACAGCGCGGCGAACTGACGCATCACGCCGACGCCAGCTCCGGTTGGAGGTTGTCGTCGTGCAGTGGCTCGGCGCTCATCCCTTCCACGTCACGCAAATAGCGCGCCAGGTCATGGCTGTTGCCGTGGGTCACATAGACCTGACGGGCGCCACTGCCTTTGACGCTTTGGATCAAGCCGTTCCAGTCGGCGTGATCGCTGAGCACAAAACCCCGCTCGGTACCGCGACGGCGCCGCGCGCCGCGCACGGCCATCCAGCCGCTCACAAAGGCTGCCTGCGGTTGTTTGAAGCGCTTGATCCACGCCGTGCGCTCGGCCGAGGGGGGCGCGATCACCAGCCGACCGGCCAGCGATTCGCCCTTGGCTAGGGCGCTGAGCGGACGGGTTGGGGGCATGGCAACGCCGGCCTCGCGGTAGGCGGGCATGAGGGCCTCCACGGCACCGTGGAGCAGGATTTCATCGGTGACACCCACCGCATGCAATTCAGCCAAAATTCGTTGGGCCTTGCCGAACGCATAGGCCAACAGGATTGAGCTGCGCCCAGGTGCACCCCTCCACCAGCTGCAGATTTGATGGGCGATTTCAGAACCGCTCTGCCAGCGGTAGATCGGCAGTCCAAAGGTGGCCTCGGTGATGAACACATCAGCACGCACCGGCTCAAAGGGGGTGCAGCTTGGGTCGGCACAGCGTTTGTAGTCGCCGCTCACCAGCCAGCTCTCTCCGCCGGCCTCCAGTCGGATCTGGGCACTGCCGAGCACATGGCCGGCGCTGTGAAATGACACCCGAGCAGCACCGATGCGATGCAGCTGGCCGTACTCCACTGGAATCAGCGCAATGGTGCTGCCAAGTCGTTGGCGCAAAATCCCCTCGCTGGCACCAATGGCCCAGTACTCACCGCAGCCAGGCCGGGCATGATCAGCGTGGGCGTGGGTGATCAGGGCCCTCGGAACCGGACGCCAGGGGTCGATCCAGGCCTGGGCAGCCGGGCAGTAGAGGCCCTGGGGGGTGAGCTGTAGCAGGCCGTCTGCGGGGAGCATGGCGTGATTGTGGCCGTTGGCTTGCGTGGCGTGGTGTTCAGGGTGGTGTTGCTTGGATGGGTTGATGCATGGATGTGCTGATGCACCTACAGAAGATGGCTCAGAAAAGAGGGCTTCTGAGCGCTTGATGAAAGCCAGTATCTTGAGCAGCAGCCTTGTAATGTTTGGCTGCTATCTGAGTGGCTTTCGTCTCAACATCATTTGTTGAGGCAAAATCTTTTCTCGAGGCAAAATCTTTTCTCGAGGTAATCTCTGTTGTGGAGACAATATCTGTTGTCGAGACAATATCTTTTGTCGAGGTAATCGTGTGGTCGCGCTCAAATGCGTCCAACATTGCAGCAGGCGACTGGGTGTCATCTGCTTGCACCACAGGCCCTTGACCACTGGCACTGGCCCCGAACCACGGGCCCCAAACCACGGGCCCTGTACCCATGACCTTGCGCCACAGGTCACCGGTGGCGTTGAGATGCTGTTGATTTGGGTTGGGCCATTGACGTGGCTGCCGAGTTTTCTTAGC
>CAMDVN010000040.1 GCA_945877595.1 Cyanobium sp. NIES-981
AGGGGTAGCAGCAGCGGTGGTTTCCAGGCTGCGCGCCACCACCCTGAGCGAGGCCAGATGGGCAGGGCGGCAAGGCGGGCGTTCAACGCCTTCTGAGACCTGGAGGCAAGCAAGGGGACCCGAATCTGCTGAACGGCCATGGTTGAGGCGCAACGGGACGGGATGGGTACTGAATGAATCGCTCTAGCCACCATTCCAGGCAAGGGTGGGGACAGCTGACGTGCCGTCGGGTCAGTTTCTGGGGCGACTGGCCTTGACGATCCAAGCCTTCACGGTGGCCAGATCGAGCAATGGGGCCGCCATCCCGGTGAGATTGCGCTGCAAACGGCCGATCTGCATCAACAACCGATGGGGGTCGGCCTGGGCCAGCCCCGCCGGCGTGGCGATGCCGGCATAGAGCAGCAAGGCCGCATCGGCCGGCTCAAGACCCACCGCCACCACGAGACGGGCCTGGCCCCGCAGCTTGAGCAACCTGGCCTCACTGGCACCGCCTGAGCGACCCAGGCTGCGCAGGCTGGCATCACTGAGCTCGGCCAGCTGCTCCCAACTGGTGACGGCTGCGGCTTCCAAACGGGCCGCCTCGCGGCTGAAATGACTGGGAAGGGTTAACAGGGCTCGCACCTCAGGGCAGAAGGACCACTTCGCCCGTGCGCAGGTTGCGGCGGGCTTCGGCCAGCACCTCGGGGCGGTCAAGGCCCGGTTCGACCGAGACAATCCGGCGCAGCCTCACGGTGACCAGGCCATCGCTGGTGGCCCGGCCACTGCCCCGCAGATTGACAGCGACCTGCTCCACGCTGGGCGCCGCCGCCGCCACCGGCAGATCGGCCGGAGCTGTTGAGATGACCAGCGCACCGCCGTTGTCAAACACCAACGGCACCGACACCGCACCGGGCAGGGTGATGCGGGGGCTGTAGCTCACCGAAAAAGCCACACAGGAGATGGCCAGCAGGGTGGTGAAACTCGTCACCCCCACGAGGCGAAAGCGGATCCCCCACCCCAACCAGAAGCCCAGCAGCATCAGCACAAAGAGCAGCCCACTGGCGATGCCGAGCCAGCGGCCAGCCTCCAGCAGGATCGGATCGGTGGGCATGGCGCTGAAATCTGGGAGTGGGCTCTACTATTGCGCCCAGCACAGGCACAGGCAGACCCAAAGGAATGGTGGTCATGCCTCGGTTTCGGCGCTCCCTGCGGATCACGGCCGGTGCCCTGGGGGGAAGTCTCGGGTTTGTGGTCTTGGCCGCGATCGGCACCGACCATCTGGTGGGCGCGGCCTACCGCCACTGGAAACCCCAGCTGGAGCGAAGTCTTTCGGCCGTGCTGAACCAACCGCTGCACCTGGGGCCCTACCAGGGACTGCGTCCCTGGGGGCTACGGCTGGGCGCCAGCCGTCTGGCCCCAACAGCCACCAACCGCTCCAGCGCCGCGGTGGGCGCTGTTGACCTGAAGCTTGCGCCGTTGGCCAGCCTGCGGCAGGGCAGCCTGACCTTGCACATTGGCCTGCGCCAGAGCCAGCTGGTGCTGCGGCCCAATGCCCGGGGGGCCTACTGGCAGCCCGGGCCCCGCCAGCTGGGAGCCCGGCCGCCCCGGCTGGATCTGCTGGTGCAGCTGGAGCAACCAGCGCGGGTGCAGCTGCAGCCCACCAACAGCCGGCTGCAGCTGGCGGGGAATCTGCGGCTGCAGCCCCACCTCAAGCAACTGGCCCTGCGGGCCGTGCTGCGGGCCGACCCACCACAGGGCCACGGCAGCGTGCACCTGCAGGCCCAGGGCCGCTGGTCCCAGAATCGCTGGCAAGGACGACTGCAGCTGCGGCAGCTGCGCCTGGCCCAGCTCCTCACACTGCTGCCGGGAGATTTAGCGGCTCAGGTGGGCGGCAGCCTCAACGGCGATCTGGCCCTGACCTGGCGGCAGGGCCAGGTCGGCTGCCAGGGGCTGGTGGAGCTTCAGAACGGTCGCTGGCAGGGCCGTCCAGCCCCCAGGCAACCAGCCCAGCCGCGCCCAAGCCTCGAGATTCCCAGCGCCAAGGTGCGCTGTGAGGGTCAACAGATCACCCTGGCCCCCAGCCGCATCCAATGGGGCAGCTGGGCGGCAAGCACCAGCCTGCGGGCCCGCTGGCCCCAGCTGGGCCGGCTTGAGATCAACACCCTGGAGCTGCGCCGCGCCGGCTCGTGGCTGAAGCTCAACGGATCGATCGCCCAGGTGCCCAAGCTCAGCAGCCGCTGGCAGTTGCGGCCTGCCGATCTGCCTGGGGGCCAACGCTTGCCGGCCTGGCTCCAGCAAAGCCCCCTGAGCGGCAGCCTCACCCTGGCGGGCCAATGGCGGCAACCGCAGCTCACGCTGACTGCGCAACGGTCGGCCGATCCGCTGCTGGGGCCGTGGCGCGCTGCCTTGGCGTGGTCGGCAGGCCAGCTGCGGCTCACCGCCTTCGACAGCCCCCACCTGCAGGCCCAAGGGTCCCTCCCCCTAGGCCTGCACCCCCGCCAAGGCCTAAAGGCGGGGCCCCTAGCCCTCACCCTCCAGCTCACCAACTACCCGCTGGCGCGGCTGAGCCCCCTGCTGGGCACCCAGCTGGGCGGCCAGCTGCAGGCCAGCGGCTCGATCACTGGTCCATGGCAGACCCCCACCCCCAACCTCGAGCTGCGGGTGGGAGGCCTGGCGGCGGGCCCGCTCAGCCTGGCCGAGGGCTGGCAGGGCCACTGGCAAGGCGCCCCCAGCGGCGGCGGCCTGCTCCAGCTCACCGCGATGGCACCAGCTGGGGCCGGTCAGCTGGAGGCCCGGCTGGATCGCCGCTGGCAACCGGTGGCGGTCAAGCTCCTGCGGGGCGCCGGCAGCCTGGCGCTCCAGGGCCGCCCCAATGCCTACCGCTGGCAGGCCCAGCGACTGCCGCTGCAGGGTCTGGTGCTGGCCCTCGGACCACGGGACCGCCCCCAACCCCTCCAGGGCCTGCTGAGCGGCAACGGCGAGCTCAACCTCCAACCCCTGGGCTTCACCGGCCAGGTCAACCTCGACCGGCCAGTGTTCATGGGTGTGCGGGCCCGCACCGTCCAGCTCAGCGGCATCTACGGGGGGCGTCGCTACCGCTTGCAGGGCTCCCTGGAGCCCCTCAGCAGCGGCACCATGGCCCTGACGGCCCAGGGCCGCTGGCAGGGGGGATTCCAACTCAAGCTGCAGGGCCGCTCCCTCGACACCCAGACCCTGCAAGAACTGGCGGGCCTCTGGCCCCAATGGCAAGGCAAGGGGCTGCAGGGCGGCGCCCAGGCCCGTGACATCGGCACCCTCTTGATCCAGACCCTGGGCGACAGCCTGCAGCAGCAACTGCTGGTGCTGGAGCAGTCGCAGGGGCGGCTGGCGAGCCGCGAACAGGCCTTGGCCTCCCGGCGGGGCAGCCTCAACGACCGCCTGGCACAGGTGCAAACCCTGGTCGACGCCGATCTCAGCCTGGAGGGCCCCAGCCTGGATCAAGCCCGCGTGGATCTGGCCAGCAAGGGACACCTCTGGCTCCGCAAAAACGACCGCGACCAGGCCCTCGCAGCCGAGCCCTTCGTGGCCCAGCTCCAGGGCCCACTCAAGGATGGTCAGGGAAACTTCAGCTTCAGCCAGCTACCGCTGGGTTTGTTGGCGCTCCTGACCCCCGTGCCCGACGGGCTGCGGGGCCAGCTCGGAGCCACGGGGCGCTACCGGCTGGGGCGCCGCAAACCAGAGCTCGCGGTGCAGCTCAAGCTCGACGACACCGCCCTGGGCACCACGCCCCTGGAGCTCAAACGGGGCGCGGTGCTGCTGCAGGGGGATGTGCTGAAACTCGACCTGTCACTGCTGGCGGCCGGCGCCTCCAGCAGTGTCGACCTGGCGGGGCTATTGCCGCTCAATCCCAGCAGCCCGGGCCTCGAACTGCGCCTGGCCAGCCGGGGCGATGGCCTGCGGTTCCTGACCGCGATTGCCGAGCCCGGCCTGATCTGGCGCAAGGGCAGCGCTGACCTCCAACTGCTGCTGCGCGGCAGTCTCAACAGCCCGATTGCGAATGGATTTCTGCGCCTGCGGGAGGGCGAAATCCAATTCATTGGCCAGCGGGTTGAAGCCCTTGAGGCCACCGTGCTCTTTGACTTTGAGCAGCTGCTGGTGCAGGAGCTCAAGGCCAAGGTGGGCAGCAAGGGGAGCATCGAGGCCTCGGGTCACCTTGGCCTGATGCAGGACATTGCGACCGAAAAACCCCTGGTGGCCGTGCTCCGCACCGTGCCCTTCAGCCTCCCCCGCATCACCGCCGTAGCCGACGGGACGCTGGAGCTCACCGGCAGCCTGCTCAACCTGCAGATGGGAGGAGAACTGGGCATCGCCCAAGGCAGCGTCAATGCCCAGCGCGGCAAGCTCGCCACCTCGGGCAGCAGCGGTCCGCGGGGGCCCGTCAAAGGGGTGGCCCAACTGCTGCTGGAGAACTGGTCGTTTAGTGAACCGCTGCAACTGGTGGGGTCTGAGGTCGAAAGCAACACGGCCCAGGCCGTGCAGGCGGGGGTACCCCGCTTCCCCTTCCTGGCCTTCAACGACCTGCGACTGCGGATTGGCCCCAACCTGCGGATCGTGGTGCCCAATGCCGCCAACTTCACCACGGCTGGCCTGCTGCGCCTCAGCGGCCGGCTCGATCCCTCCCTGCGGGCGCGGGGGGTGGTGCGGCTCTTACAGGGTCGACTGAACCTCTTTACAACCAGCTTCAGCCTCGATCCCGACTCCCCAAACGTGGCGATTTTCACGCCGTCGCTCGGACTGGTCCCCTACCTCGACATCGCCATGCGCACCCGCGTGTCCGATTCGCTGAGCAGCATGGGACTGGGTAGCTACGGAGCCCCCTCCCTGGCCGAGATCGAGGCCCAAGGAGGGGTCAGCTCCCTCAACCAGCTCAACCTGGTGCTAATCACGGTGAGCGTGAGTGGGCCCGCCGATCGCGTGGCCCAGTCGATTCGCCTGCGCAGCACACCGCCGATGCCTGAATCGAAGCTGGTGGCCCTGATCGGCGGCAACTCGCTGGCGGGGCTCAGCGGTGCCGATGCCGGTGCGGCCATCGCCACGGTGCTGGGCCAAACGCTGCTCTCGCCGGTGCTGGGGGGCCTGAGCGATGCCTTTGGCCAACGGCTGAGCTTTGCCCTCTATCCGGCCTATGTGAATCCAACCGTGACGAGCCAGGAAGCCCTGCAATCACAGCGGCTCCCCCCCCAGCTGGTGCTGGGGGCGGAAATCGGCATCGACATCACCGAGCGGTTCAACGCCTCGGTGCTGGCGGCCCCGAACCGCTCCGACGTGCCACCCCAGATCAACCTCAACCTGCGGGCCAACGACCTGCTCAACCTGCAGGGCACCTTTGACACCCAAGGGGCCTGGCAAACCCAGCTCCAGCTCTTCTTCCGCTTTTGAACTCCACGTTTTCAAACCCACCCAGCCCATGACCCAGCAACTGATCGGCGTCGATCTGGGCGGCACCGCCATCAAGCTGGGGCGCTTTGATCGCGAAGGCACGCTGCTGGCCGAGCTCGAGGTGGCCACACCCCAGCCGGCCATGCCGGGGGCGGTGACCATGGCCATCGCCGCCGCCGTCGAGCAGCTCGACCCGGGGCGGCAGGCCGATCGGGTGGGGGTGGGCCATCCCGGGCCGGCCGATCGCACGGGGCGGGTGGCCCGCATCGCCATCAATCTGCCGGGCTGGCTGGATGTGCCCCTCGCCGATTGGCTCGAACCGATGCTCGAGCGCCCTGTCACCCTGGCCAACGACGCCAATTGCGCTGCCCTCGGCGAGCTGCACAGCGGTGCGGCCCGGGGGGCCCACGACGTGCTGCTGCTCACCCTCGGCACGGGGGTGGGCGGGGCGGTGCTGCTCAATGGCGCCCTGTTGAGCGGCCACAGCGGTGCAGCCGCTGAACCGGGCTTAATCGGGGTCGATCCCGATGGCCCAGCGTGCAACAGCGGCAATCGAGGTTCGCTGGAATCGTTGTGCAGCCTGCGGGGCCTGGCGCGCCTCAGCGGTGTTGAGCCCAGCGCCTTTGACCCCGAGGCGCTGGGCGAGCGGGCCGATGCCGGCGACCCCCAGGCCCTGGCGATCTGGCGGGCCTACGGCCAGCTGCTGGGCACCGGCCTGAGCTCGCTGCTGTACGTGCTCACCCCCGAGCTGGTGCTGATCGGTGGCGGCCTGAGCGGCGCCAGCCACCACTTTTTGCCGGCCGTGTGGGAGCAGGTCAACCAACGGGTGCAGGCCACCAGCCGCGAAGGTCTGGCGATTCGCCGCTGCGCCCTCGGCAATGGGGCCGGCCGCCTCGGGGCCGCCCTGCTGGCCCGCGAGCGGCTCACGCCCTTGGCCCAGGGGATTGACGGGATTGACGGGATTGGATGATGGTTCCATGAGCCAGAGCCCCTCACCGCCTCCCGAACCCAGCGCCGAGCTCCTGCAGCGGGCGGCCATCGTGCGCCGCAGTGCCATGGCCCTGGGCCAGCTGGCCGATGCTGATCGCCAAGCGGCGGTGCTCGCCATGGCCGAAGCCCTCGAGGCCGCCCGGGCCGAGATCCTCGCGGCCAACCAGGCCGACCTCGACGCCGCCAGCGCCGATGGGCTGGCGGCAGCCCTGGTGGCCCGGCTCCATTTGAACGGGGCCAAGCTCGATGGCGCCATTGAGGGGCTGCGTCAGCTGGCGGGGCTGGCCGATCCGCTGGGGCGCCGCCAGCTGCACACCGAGCTCGACGCGGGCCTGGTGCTCGAACGGGTCACCGTGCCCCTGGGGGTGGTCGGGGTGATTTTTGAGGCCCGCCCCGATGCCCTGATCCAGATCGCCTCGCTGGCGATCCGCTCAGGCAATGGCGCCCTCCTCAAGGGAGGCCGTGAGGCCAGCCGCAGCTGCGCGGCGATCATGGCCGCCCTATGGGCGGGCCTGGCCCACAGCACGGTGGAGCCCACGGCGCTGGAGCTGCTCACCAGCCGCGAGGAGAGCCTCGGCCTGCTGAAGCTCGATGGCCTGGTGGATCTGATCATTCCGCGGGGTTCCAACGAGCTGGTGCGCTTCATCCAGGACCACACCCGCATTCCGGTGCTGGGCCACGCCGATGGGATCTGCCATCTGGTGGTTGACCAGGCCGCCGATCCCCAGCTCGCCCTGCGGGTGGCCCTCGATGCCAAAACTCAGTATCCGGCCGCCTGCAACGCGATCGAAACCCTGCTGGTGCACCGCGCCATTGCACCCACGTTTTTACCGGCGGCGATTGCCGCCTTTGAGGCGGCCGGCGTGGAGCTTCGCGGCGACGCCGAGGCCCTCGCCCTGGGGGTGAGCCAGGCCGCCAGCGAAGCCGACTGGCACACCGAATACGGCGATCTAATTCTGGCGATCAAGGTGGTGGCCGATCTTGAGGAGGCCCTCGAGCACATACGCCGCCATGGCTCGCGTCACACCGACGCGATCTGCACCAGCGACGCCGCGGCTGCCGACCGTTTTCTGGCGGCCGTCGACAGTGCCGGCGTCTACCTCAACTGCTCGACCCGTTTTGCCGATGGCTTCCGCTACGGCTTTGGCGCCGAGGTGGGCATCAGCACCCAGACCCTCCCCCCCCGGGGGCCGGTGGGCCTGGAGGGTCTGGTCACCTATCGCTACCGCCTGCGCGGCGAGGGCCACATCGCCGCCGACTACGCCAGCGGCACGCGCAGCTTCACCCACCGCAGCCTGCCCCTGTGACCAACAGCCAGGCTGCCGGCACCGGCGACAGCATCGTGGTGTGCGGTCTGCGGCTATGGGCCCATGTGGGCGTGCTGGAGCACGAGCGCGACCTGGGCCAATGGTTTGAGCTGGATCTGGAGCTGGCCCACGATCTGTCGGTGGCCGGCCGCAGCGATGGGCTGGCCGACACGCTCGACTACAGCCGCCTGATCATTGGCCTGCAGGCCCAGGCACGCACGATCCGCTGCCAAACCCTGGAGCACTACAGCGAGCAGATGCTGGATTTGGCCCAAGACCTCTACGGCCCAGTGCCAATCTGGCTCGAACTCCGCAAATGCAAGGCGCCGGTGCCAGGGTTTAGCGGCGTGGTGGCGGTGAGACGCCAACGGCACGGGCAGATCCAATCGGCTCCACCGGATGGGGATGCGCTAAGCCGGGCGCGCTAGAGCGGATGCGCTAAGCCGGATGCGCTAAGTCGGGCGCGCACAACTACTTAAAGCCTGACGATCCAGCCACGCCGGTCGTGGAAATCGGGTTCTGGGCCGGGGTGGTGCAGGGCCCAGTAGCTGAGCGCTCCATCTGGCTGCTCGAGCACCGCTGTGAAGCCCAGCTCCAGCTGGGAGACCTGGGCGAGCTGAGGCGGCAGGGGGCACTGCAGGGCCAGCTCCAGCCGTTCACCCGGGGCCAGACCCGCGCCGCCGCCATCGGGGGGGGCGGGGTGGGGTCCCAAGACCTGAAACGGCAGCGCGCTGTAGTACTCCTCCTGGCTCTGGCCTGTGCGATAGCCATCAAAGCGGTAGACGTTCCAGTCGCCGCTGGGCGAAAGATTGAATTCCCAGTAGGCCTCAGAGCCTGGTGAGGCAACAAAGGCCTCAAAACAGGTGTGCTGCCAGAGACCATCGCAGCGGCGAGCACCGGGGTGATCGCCAGCCTCCATCCCTTGGCTCGGAGCCAACAGCACGGCCGTGGATCCTGGCCCAGAGGTCAAGCCATAGCGCAGCTCCAGCTGACCTCGACACAACTGGGCCTCGACCCACATGGTTGGGGTGGCTTCAGCGACTGGCGTAGCCGGCCAAGCGATCAGACGACGGCGCGTCATCGCTGGCTGAGCTCAGCAATCAACTGACGAATGGACCCCTCTTGGGCTTCGATACTTTGGGTGAGTTTGAACTGCACAAGCGCGCGGTCGAGATTATGGCGGGGACGACCCACCTTGAAATACACATTGCCGGCCAGATGATCACTGAAGAACCGCAGACCGAGTTCAAACGGCAACAGGCGGATTGCATCATAGAGATAGTCGATGTCGTGCTCGCTCAACAGCGAACCGGCCTCGCTCCAATAGCCGGCGAGCATGGCCCGGGCCAGCTCGATGTCGAAGCGCACAGTAGCCAGATCGGTGGCCTCCTCGCCAGCCTGATTGCAACCCGATCGAAGGGCGTCGCCAATATCGTAATGAATCAGCCCAGGTTTCACTGTATCGAGATCCACCATCGCCACGGCGCAACCACTCGACGCACAGAGCATCACGTTGTTGACCTTGGGATCACCATGGATCGGCCGTAGCTGCAGGAGCCCCTTGGCCCTGGCCTGCTCAAGCACAGGCACTAGGTCCTCGCGGGCCGCAATGAAGTCGATGCACGTCACCTCCTGGGGATCCAGGTGTTGCACACCGTTGTCAAACGACCCCAGCTGTTCCAGATAATGCTGGTGATATCTGGGAGTGACATGAAAGCCCTCCAACGTATCGGCCAGTTGGGTGGGGGGGAGGTCATGGATCAGGGCATGAAACCAACCCAGGGCCCGTCCAACCTCAGCCGCCTGATTGCAATCGCCAATCACATCGATCGAATGGGCGCCGTCGATGTAGGTGAGCACCCGCCAGGGATCTCCTTCAGCAACAAGCAAGCAGGCTTGCGCCGCACCGAGCCGTGAATCAGCGGCGGCAGCCTTCAATGCAACAGGCCTTGGCAGTTGCCAAGCCGGGCGGGTGGAGGGCGTAGGCCCTCGCAGTCGCGTAGCCGCATGCTGGGTCACGGCCAACAGATTGGCCATGACCAGATCGGGCCTCGAAAAGACCACTGTGTTGAGGCGTTGCAGCACGTAATCGACACCACGGGTGGTGCGCACCCGGTAGGTGGTGTTCACATTGCCGTTGCCCAGGGGCTCGAGGCTGCACACGGCCCCATCCAGATCAAACTGAGCCGCCAGGGCGGCAAGATCGAGAGAAGCCATGCCGGCATGCTGCCCGGGAACAAGCATCTTGCCCCGGGCATTGGAAGGCGGCCACAACCCAGCCTTCTTCAGCGCATGCGATTAAGGCCTGACAGCCGCTGCCGATTGCACCCGCCGCCGCATCCGCCTGCTCCAAGCCAAGGCCGCAAGCACGCCTGCCAAGGGCAGGGGGCCGGGCACCGCAGACAGGGATTGACGATAGGTGTTGGTGAAACTCGTTAGAGCCCCAGTGCCCGAAACACTGTAGGTATCCGTGACGTTGAGGGAGTTGTACAACCCATTGAGAGTCGCAAAGTCTCCGGTATTTGGATCCGGAACACCATTGTTCGACGTAAGCGTGTTAAAGCGATTACTGAGCTCACTCTTGGCGACAATTGTACCGAGAACGCCCGCATCAACACTGTCGATTTTGACGCCAGAAAAAATCCAACCTGGATTATCAACAATGTCAATAACATAGGATGTTATGGCATTTGTCACGGGCGGAAGAAGTGGCCCAAAAGCCGTGGAAGGCGGCGGGGGCGGCGGCAAAATCGGCTGAAAAAATATAAATTGCAGGGTAAAGACGTCTGGAACAATGCTAGCCAATCCAATGGTTCCCGATCCCACGGTGGGGAGCTGCGAAAACGTCACCCGCTTGTCGCCAAATTCAAGGACTTGATTGCTTTGGCAAGTAATGTTGGGGCCGTTGTACCCATTAAAATCGCATATAACTTGAGCCTCAGCCGAGCCTGCCGCCGTGATGACACATCCAGCAGCTACAAGGGTCGCCGCACACAATCCCTGAGTGACACGCCATGGTTTCGGTTTGAGCTTGGGAAGCCACTCCAAAGAAGGAGAATTGATTCGCTGCAGTTCCATTGAATCGAACTCCTGCTCGAGCTTTGATTTGACTCCCAGACCATAATCAGAGAACAGATGCTAATCGCGGGGCTGTCCTTGCTCAAATCTGCAGCATCAGGGCTGCAAGCCTGAAAGCCCCCAGATTCTCAAAGCCCTGAGTGGCGGATTAGGGCCTCGGTGCTGGGGGCTCTACCCCTGAAGGCCTCGAAGATCTCAGCCGGGGAACGGCTGCCGCCCAGCGACAACACGGTGTCGCGAAAACGGCGACCGGTGGCCACGATCTCATCTTCCACATCCAGGCCCACCTCTTCGAAGGCGCTGAAGGCATCGGCGCTGAGCACTTCGGCCCACTTGTAGGAGTAGTAGCCGGCCGAATATCCACCGGCAAAGATGTGACTGAAGGCACAGAGAAACGCATCGTCGGGGATCGGCTCCAACACCGCCGTGGTGCGGGCGAGCTCGCGGCGTAGCTGTTCGGGGCTCTGGCCGCTTTGGGGGGTCCAGCTGCTGTGCAGGCGCAGATCGGTCAGCGCAAAGTGGACCTGACGCAGGGTGGCGCTGCCCCCCATGAAGGTGCGGGCAGCCAGCAACTTCTGGTAGCTGACCTCGGGCAAGGGTTCACCGCTCTGCCAGTGGCGGGCCATGCCCATCAAAGTGGCGCGGTCGTAGCACCAGTTCTCCATGAACTGGCTGGGCAACTCCACCGCATCCCATTCCACGTTATTGATCCCGGCAGCTTGGGGACGCTCCACCGTGGTGAGCATGTGCTGCAAGCCATGGCCAAATTCGTGGAACAGGGTTTCGACCTCCTCAAAGGTCATCAGGCTTGGGGTTTGGCCCACCGGCGGGCTCTGGTTGCAGATCAGATAGGCCACCGGCAACACCGGCTCGCCAGCGCGGTTGAAACCGCGGCCCAGGCACTCGTCCATCCAGGCGCCGCCCCGCTTGGATCCAGGGCGGCTGAAGGGGTCGAGATAGAAGGCGGCCAGGGGCGCACCGCTGGCACCGTCGAGCACCTTGAAGTAGCGCACATCTGGATGCCAGGCAGGTGCTTCGCCGGGCTCTGTGGCCAAGATGCGAATGTCAAACAGGCGCTGGCAGAGGCCAAACAGACCCTGCAGCACCTGCTCGAGCGGAAACCAGGGCCGCAGCGCCTCACTGTCGAGCTCAAAGCTCTCTTGGCGCAGCTTCTCGGCCCAGAAGCTCACATCCCAGGGTTTGAACTCTGCGGCTTCTGGGGCACCCTGGCGAGCGGCGATTGCCCGCAGGGCTGCCAGCTCCTGCTGGGCCACCGGTAGGGCCGCAGCCCGCAGGTCTTCAAGCAGCTGCTCCACCTCAGCCACCGAGCCGGCCATCTTGCTGGCCAGGCTCAGCTCGGCCCAGGAGGCAAAGCCCAGGCGCTGGGCCTGCTCGCGGCGCAGGCTGAGGATCTGCTCGATCAGGGAGCTGTTGTTGAGCTCACCGCTGGAGGCCCGGCTCACCTGGGCCCGGTAGACCTGCTCCCGCAGGTCACGGCGCTGGCTGTATTTGAGAAACGGCACCACCCGCGGCATGTCGAGGCCCAGCCGCCAGCTGCCCGCCTCGCCGGCATCGGTGGCGGCCTGGGCCAACAGATCCCTCAGGCTCTGCGGCAGCCCCGCCAGCTCGGCTTCACTGCCGAGGCTGAGGCTCCAGCCATTGGTGGCATCGAGCACATGGTTGCTGTAGGTGGTGGCCAGCTCAGCCAGCTGTTGGCTGGCGGCATTGAAGGCCTCCTGGGCGGGTCCCTCCAGGCCCACGCCGCGCAGTTGCATGTCGCGCAACTCAGCGGTGAGGATTCGCTGCTGGGTGGCATCGAGGTGACCAGGGCTGCCAGCCTGGCTGGCCTGGTGTTGTTGCTGAAGCCGCTCAAGGGCGCGATACAGGGTGCGCGATTGGCCGGCCCGATTGCCAAAGGCCACCACCGCGGCCTGCTGGCTCTGGTGCGCCGCGCGCAGCTCAGGGGTGTTGCAAACGCCATTGAGGTGACTCACCACCCCCCAGCTCCAGCGCAGGCGTTCGCCCAACTGGTGCAGGGGCTCCATCACCGCATCCCAGCTGAGGATGGCCTCGCCAGCCGAGGGAGATTCAGCATCCAGCAGGCTCTCCAGGCTGGTTTCGAGGGCCGCCAGCTCAGCCAGCAGCTGCTGCAATAAGACCGGGATCGCCTGCTCAACCTGGGCGGAGCTGATGTCGCCAAAGGAGGGCAAACCCTCCCCAACCAGCAGGGGAAGGGTCAACACTGCCTCTTCAGCACCCATAGCGTTGGCAGCGTCGGCAGCAGACATCAACAGCGGCTCATCTGCGACCATTTCAGCGGATCCAGCTGCTGCAGCGCCGCTCAGCCGAGGGCGGGGAACCGGCCCAGGGCCACCAGGGCCGTCGAGGCGAGCTCACTGGAGATGGCGTTGGTGGTGGCCTCGTAGAAATCAATCGCCAAACGGGGCCAGAACCCAATCGCCAGGGTGGGCACCAACAGGGTGAGCCCAATCACGAGCTCCCGCGGTTTCATGTCACCGGTGATGGCCAGGGCCGGAATCCTGGGGCCAAAGAAGACCCGCCGGCACAGGGAGAGCAGATACATCGGGGTGAGCACCAGACCGATTGCCGCAAGCACGATCGTGATCACCCGGAACCCAACGGTGAAGCCATCGTTTGCCGTCACGCCCAGAAACACCGTGATCTCGCTCACAAAACCACTCATGCCCGGCAGGGCTAGGGAGGCCAGCGAGCTGGCCAGGAAAAAGGCAAAGGTGATCGGCAGGGCTTTGGCCAGGCCGCCCATGTTTGGGATCGAGAGGGTCTCGGTGCGCTCGTAGAAGACCCCGGTCACAAAGAACATCGCCGCTGCGATCAGGCCATGGCTGATCATCTGCAGCATCGCTCCGCTGATCCCAAGGGCATCGATCGCCCCGATGCCCAGCAGCACAAAACCCATGTGGCTCACCGAACTGCAGGCGATGCGCCGTTTGACGTTGTCTTGGGCAAAGGCGTTGAGGGCTCCGTAGACGATGTTGACGATGCCCAGCACGATCAGGGCCGGGGCCATCCGGAGGTGGACCTCGGGCAGCATCTGAACATTGAAGCGAAGCAGGGCATAGCCGCCCATCTTCAGCAACACGCCAGCCAGGAGCATGGAGACCGGCGCATTGGCCTCACCATGGGCATCGGGCAGCCAGGTGTGGAGCGGAAAGATCGGCAATTTGACGCCAAAACCCACCAAGAAGCCCAGATAACAGAGGAGGCCGAAGGTGCCCCCTGGAGAGCGGGCGGCCAGCTCAGCCAGGTTGAAGGTGAAGGGGCCATTCAGGGCCAGGGCCAGGCCACTGAGCAGGATCAGCAGGGAGGCCGTCGCCGTGTACAGGATGAATTTGGTGGCCGCGTATTGGCGTTGTTTGCCACCCCACACCGCGATCAGCAGATAGACGGGGACCAGCTCCAGCTCCCAGGCCAAGAAAAAGAGCAGGAAGTCCTGGGAGAGAAACACCAGGGCCTGGGCCGAAGCCTGCACGAGCAGGAGGGCGAAATACAGGCGCGTTTTGCGCTGGATATTCCAGCTGGAGGCCACGGTGAGAGCCGTCACCAAACCCGACAGCACCACGAGAGGGGCCGAGAGGCCATCGGCCGCCAGTGACCACTCCAGACCGATCGCGGGCACCCAGCTCACCCGCTCCACCAGCTGCAGACCTCCCTCGGCTGGATCGAAATGCCGCGTGAACGCCACCAGCATCAACGCAAAGTCGACGAGGAGCACCCCGAAAGCCAGGGCACGGGGCAGGCGGGGATCGGTGCCATCGCCCGGAAGCAACGGCATCAACAGGGCTGCCGCCGTGGGCAACAACACAATCAGACTGAGCCAGGGAAAGGACGCGGCCACAGCTGGCAAGTTCGCGTCCATGGGCACCCTTTGGCTAGCGCGAAATCTATCAGCTACCCCCTCTGCCCTGAGTAAAAATACTTAGGGCAGGACCCCAGCCCTGGACCCCACCCCAGCCCTGGTTCTCGTCGAAGGGCAGGGCTCAGCGATGGGGCAGGGCCTGCCAGCGGCTGCCGTGGTGCTGAACCACCAAACTTTCGCCTCGGCATTCAACCCCCTCACGCCGCCAGCGTTCGACCATCGCCACCCGCACCGCCTCGGCCACATCGGCGCTGCAGAGGGCCAGGAGACTGGGCCCGGCGCCGCTGATCACGCAGCCCCAGGCCCCAGCCTCCAAAGCCGACTCACGCACAGCACGCCCCCCCTGGATGAGGCCCCAGCGGTAGGGCTCATGCAGGCGGTCGTGCATGCCATCGGTAATCAGATCGCCATTGCCCGTGCGCAGGCCCTGCAACAAGAGCGTGAGCGCTCCCAAATTGATCACTGCATCACTGATTGGAATCGCCTTGGGCATGGCCCGCCGGGCCTCACTGGTGGTGAGCCGGATCACCGGGATGGCCACCACCGCCCGCACGCTTTCGGCCCACTCACAGCGCACCACCCGCCAGCGATGGGAGGCGGCCTTCGCTGTCATGCAGAGGCCTCCCACCAAGGAGGGAACCACGTTGTCGGGATGGCCTTCGATATCGATGGCCAGCTCCAACAGCTTTTCCTTGCTGAGGGGTTCGCCAACGAGGGCATTGGCGCCGATCAGGCCGGCAACGATCGCCGTGGCACTGCTGCCGAGCCCCCGCGCCGGGGGCACGGCCAGCCTCACCCGTGCCTCGAGGGCCACCGGATGCTCCCCAGCCTCTTTCCAGACCCGTTGAGCTGAGCGGTAGACGAGGTTATCGGGACCGCCACGCAGGTGGGCCCCCTCACTGCCCTCAATGATCAGATCAAAGCGCTCACTGCCGCCCTCGATGCAGCGCATCTCGAAGACGTTGTCGAGATCGAGCGCAACGCCGAGGCAATCAAAACCAGGGCCAAGGTTGGCCGTGGTGGCGGGAACATGCACCTCCACCCCCTGTCCAACGCTGGGGCGCGCCATGCAACTACTTCATCTTGGGCCAGTGTGTCAGCTGAGCAGCATGCGGGCTCGGCATGCAGCGCTGTAGGAGCCGATCGCCGGGTCGATGATCGCCGTAATCGGGATCGACTCCAACACAGCTCCCATGCGCCCCTTGGCCAGGAAGGCCTGCTCGAAGGCCGGCGAGCGCAGGGAATCGAGCAGCTTGAACGCGGTGCCCCCAGCCAAATAGATGCCGCCGCGGGTTAAGGCAGCCAGGGCTAAATCACCGCAAACGCTCGCATAGGCCGACAGCCACAGCTCGAGCGCTGCAGTGGCCAGGGCATCCCCGGCCACTGCAGCGCTGGCCACTGCAGCTGGCAGGTCACTGGGCTGGCTGCTGGGCTGGCTGCTGGGCTGAGCATCGGGATGCAGCCAGTGGCGGGCCTGCTCCCAGAGGGGATGATCGCCACTGGGGTGGCGGTTGAGCAGCATCCAGCGGGCCACATGGCCGAGGCCGGTGCCGCTCACAACCCGCTCAGTCGAGAGGCGATCAAGGCCCAGATCAGCCTGCAGCCACTGCTTGAGCTGCCATTCGGCCTCGGTACGGGCGGCAAATTCGCCATGGGCGGCCTCGGTGGCAATGGCCTGCAAGCCACCGGGCCCGGGAACGCCGTAGGCCACCCCCAGACCCGTGCCGGCACCCATCACCAACAACGGTGCGTCGGCCTGGGCCTGGCCTGGCCGCACCGCGGCCTGCTGGCTCGTCTCAAGATGGGGTAGGCCGTAGATCAGCACGGCGAAGTCGTTGACCAACTCCACCCGGGCGATGCCGGTGGCCTGGGCCAAGCTGGCCTCGCCAAGGCTCCAGCTCAGGTTGGTGAGCTGGGCTCTGCCCCCCTGCACCGGCCCGGCCACCGCAAAACAGGCGGCCTGGGGCTCAGGTGCTGCGATCGCCGCTGCCGGGCCGGCCAAAAAAGCCCGCACCATCGGTGCGAGATCAGGCCAATCAGCCGAGGTGTAGCGCTCGCTGACCAGCAGCTCAAGCCCGTGGTCAAGGGGCTGGTAGAGGCTCAGCAGGGTCTTGGTGCCGCCGATGTCGCCGGCCAGCAGGGGAGAACAACGCATCGACAACCTGACGCCATGCAGGGGCGCAGTCTGATCGTGCGGTGGCGCGCCTCAGCGCAGGTCAAGCCTTCTCTTCATGCGGCGGCTCCAGCCCAGGGCAGCTACCACGCCCAAAATCGGCAGGGGGCCGGGCAAGGGGTCCTGGGGGATGTAATTACTCACGTTGTCAAGTGTGGCCCCAGTTTCGACCCTCCAGCCATCACGCACAAAGATCTGGTTGCCACCAATAACAGCTGAATAATTGGAAGAACCATCCGTCGAAACCACGCTACCGATCAGGGGCCCGGTGCCATCGAGCCCTTGATAGACCTCAGAGCGAGCCAAAAGCCGAAATGAGGGCGCCGGTGATGGAAAGAGAACGATTTATGGATCATCGGGTGTCGATGGTTCAGACCCAGCCTGATGAGCATTGCGAAGGGGAGGACTAACAGCCGCGTGCAATCTCGGCAACGATCAAGAGCAAATCTGCCGCAACAAGCATTTGATCCAACTGTGTTGTTGACCCAGCTGGGTTGCAACATCAACGCCACCCCATGATGGCGCCAGCGGTAGCGGGCTGGGGGAAGGGGAAGCATCGACCCGTGGCCGAACTGCTTCCCCTAGTGGTTGGCTAATCCAAGCCCACTCAGCGCAGGGCCAGCCGCCTCTTCATCCGGCGGCTCCAGCCGAGAGCGGCTGCCACACCCACAATGGGTAGCGGGCCGGGCACACTTTGCTCGATTGGATTGACAACGTTGTCTAAAAGGTTGTTGGCGCCCACATTAAAATCCTCAGAAACAAAGATCTGAGTGCCCCCAATGGGCTGCAGAGGAACATTAGAACCATTGATTGAAACCAACGTTTGCAAGAGGGGCCCAGAGCCATCGAGGCCTTGATACACCTTTTTGGTGACCACAGTATCGGGATCGGTAGCCTGCCTAACAACCACAGAGTCAAGCCCTACGGATAAGAACTGCTGAGAACCTGTAAAGATTTCGACCGAATAGCCGAAGTTGCCTCCGGTTGCTCCGGGCAGCCCAGGGTCAGCCCAGTCGACATCAACTTCATAAAGGTCTTGATTCGCTGTGGTCCAATCAACTACTCCGGAGCCGATCGTTGGAGGCGTTAAAACAGTAAAGCGTTTGTCGCCAAGCTCACTCACAAAGTTGTTGCATGTACCACCAGTTGGGCTGAAGGTACAGCTCACGGCCGAAGCCGGGCCCATGGCGAGGAGGGAGCCGAGCGCCGCTGTGAGGGCTGCGCTGATTGGTATCAGACGATTCATGCTGAATCAAGTTCGGGTGAACCGTTCCAGCCTGAACACCTGCTCTCGATCTAGCGTTAACCGCGCAACAACGCCTGAGATCCTGAGCGGAGTAACTGAGAGTGCTGCACAGCAGCTGCAAATAGGCTGAACGTGCTCAGCCCAACGCCGCAAATGGCGAGAGCAGCCGTTCTCGGTTGGCCCGCTCTGTGGCCTCCAGCAACGTCTGTTGATCCATGGGGCCCAGATCGCCATCACGGCGGCTGCGCACGCTCGCCTGGTTGGTTTCGGCTTCTTTGGCACCAATCACCGCGAGCACGGGGATCTTCATGTGCTCGCCGTTGCGAATCAGCTTGCCGAGGCGGTCACCGCTGCAGTCAATGCTGGCCCGCACACCGGCAGCCTTGAAGCGTGCCAGCAGCTGCTCGGCATAGGGCCGCACCTCATCGGTGACCGGCAGCAAGCGAATCTGCTCAGGGGCCAGCCAGAAGGGGAAATCACCGGCGTAGTTCTCGGTCATGATCCCAAAGAACCGCTCCAGCGACCCAAAGATGGCGCGGTGGATCATGATCGGTCGCTGACGGGTTCCGTCGGCGGCCACATACTCCAAATCAAAGCGCTCCGGCAGGTTGAAATCGAGCTGAATGGTGGAGCACTGCCACATCCGGCCGATCGCATCTTCGATCTTGAGGTCGATCTTGGGGCCGTAAAAGGCGCCGCCGCCCGCATCGATCTTGTAGGCCCAGCCCTTGCGCTCGAGCGCCTCAATCAGGCCGTTGGTGGCCAGATCCCACACCGCGTCGTCTCCGATCGACTTTTCGGGCCTGGTGGAGAGGTTGATCTCATAGGTCTTGAAATCAAACATCGAAAGGATCTGTTCCGTGAGATCGAGGATGCGCACGATCTCGCCGGTGATCTGATCCGGCAAACAAAAGACGTGGGCGTCATCTTGGGTGAAGCCCCGCACCCGCATCAGGCCGTGCATCACGCCCGGGCGCTCGTAGCGGTACACCGTGCCCAGCTCAGCCCAGCGAATCGGCAGCTCCCGGTAACTGCGCAGGGTGCTGGCGTAGGTGAGCACATGGAACGGGCAGTTCATGGGCTTGAGCTGGTATTGGCGCTCATCAACCTGCATCGGCCCAAACATCGACTCGCTGTAGAAGTCGAGGTGACCCGAGGTTTTCCACAGGCTGAGATCGGCCACGTGGGGGGTGTAGAGCAGCTCGTAACCCGCATCGAAGTGGGCCTGGCGCCAGAAGTCTTCGATCAGCAGGCGCGTCCGGGCACCGCGCGGATGCCAAAACACCAGCCCAGCTCCGGCCTCGTCTTCGATGGAAAACAGATCGAGATCACTGCCGAGGCGGCGGTGGTCGCGGCGCAAGGCTTCTTCCTTGCGGCGCTTGTATTCAGCCAGCTGCTCAGGGGTTTCCCAAGCAGTGCCGTAGATGCGCTGCAACTGGGCTTTGGTTTCATCGCCCCGCCAGTAGGCGCCAGCCACGCTTTCGAGCTCAAACGCTTTGGGGTTGAGCTCGCTGGTGTTGGCCACATGGGGGCCGGCGCAGAGGTCCCACCAGTCCTCACCCAGGGTGTAAAGGCTGATCGGCTCGGTGATGCCGGCCAGAATCTCAAGTTTGTAGGGCTCGTTCTGGGCCTTGATCCTGGCTTCTGCCTCCTCGCGGCTCACCACCAACCGCTCGAGCGGCAACCGCCGGCCAATGATTTTGCCCATCTCCTTCTTGATGGCCTTGAGATCGGCTTCGGTGAAGGGCTCGGGATTGTCGAAGTCGTAATAGAAGCCATTTTCGGTCCAAGGACCGATCGTCACCTGGGCCTTGGGGAAGAGCTTCTGCACCGCCATCGCCAGCACATGGCTCATCGAGTGGCGGATCTTGAGCAGATTCTCGCTCTCGCTGGTCTTCGGCAAGCTCAGGGCCGCAACCGCGGAAGGGGCAGACACGGCTCAGGCAGCAACAGGATTTGATCCTACGCAGTGCATTGGGCATGCCCTGGCTTTCTAAGTTGGAGTCATGGACGATTCCAACGCCACCCCCATGGCCGCCGGCCTGCTGATGGACGGCCTGCTGGGTTCACTGCTGGTGGATTTCGAGCACTGGTTTGCGCGGGGTCAAGTGCTGCTCACCCACTGCCCAGAGGCGGTGATGGCCGAAAGCGAACGCCAGGCCCTGGCCAGCCGTCTCAGCCTTGCGGCCAAGGAACTGGCCGCAACCCGCAGCATTCGTGCGGCAGCGCCCACGTCCTTGGTGCTGGAGATCGAAACCCTCGCCCCCTGGCACCGCCTGGTGCTCGATGTCTGGAACCTCTCGTCCCGGCTTCGCCTTGCCCAGATTGAGCTGCCGCCGCAGCCCCCATCCCCTCCCCTCAGGGCTGAGCCAGAAAACCAAGGGCTGTCTTGACCCGGGCCAGGCTCTGATCGGCGACCAGCCGCGCACGCGCACGGCCCTCGCCCAGCAATTCGATGAGGGCCGCCGGATCAGCCCGAAGCTCCACATAGCGCTCCTGAACGGGCCGCAGGGCCTCAACAGCGGCCTCAGCCAGCAGGGGCTTGAAGCTGCCCCATCCCATCTGGGCACACTCCATCGCGGCGCTATCGCGGCTCTTGCCCGCCAGCAGGGCGTAGAGACCGAGCAGGTTGTCGGCTTCGGGGCGCTCCGGGTTGCCGAATTCCAAACCCATGGTGGGGTCTGTTTTGGCCCGTTTGATTTTCTTGGTGATCAGCTCGGGTGGATCCAGCAGATTGATCCGGGAGCCCTCGTTGGGATCGCTCTTGCTCATCTTGCTGGTGCCATCGGTGAGGCTCATCACCCGCGCCCCTTCTTTGAGGATCATCGGGCTGGGCACCTTGAGCACCGGAATCAGCTCACCGGCAGCGTCGGTGGCCCCGAAACGGGCATTGATCCGTTGATGGGCAATGTCGCGGGCCAGCTCGAGGTGC